>JBGPCS010000015.1:0-15712 GCA_041481875.1 Sulfurifustaceae bacterium | reverse complement strand
GCAAAGGACGCGAAGAAAAACATGAGATTTTTATCGAGAAAACCCTTTGCGCTCTCTGCGTCTTTGCGGTGAGAAATAGTTTTGGGGACTTATTCAGAGCGTCCCTAAAGAAACTCTGAATAAGTAGTGATCGTCATTCCCGAACGGGAATCCAGGAATTTAAATGCTTCGCTGTAGGGTGCGTTCCACGCACCGCTTAGTCGACTGGTGCGCGGAGCGCACCCTAAATTTTAAATGATTCAGAACTCCCATTAATCCAGAGGTACAGAGGTTCTCATGAAGACCGTGTCCTACACCACGCTGCGCGGCAATCTCGCCCGCGCCCTTGATACCGTGAACGAAGACCGTGAACCCATTGTGATCACCCGCCGCAAAGGACCTCCGGCCGTATTACTCGCGCTCGACGCTTACGAATCACTAGAGGAAACCGCCCACCTGCTGCGCAGCCCGGCTAACGCCGCCTACTTGCGCCGCGCCGTAACACGTATCGAGTCCGGCAAAGCACGCAGGCGCAAATTGCTTAAGTGACTGTCTACTGGGACGAGGAGGCGTGGGCGGATTATGTCCGCTGGCGCCGCGAGGATCGTCCTGTGTTCAAGCGCATCAACCGCCTCATCGCCGCCATCGAATTCGATCCGTAAATAACTATCAAAAAACATGTAGCCCGGATGGAACGACAGCGGGTGAGGCGGAGATATCGCGAATGCACTTAACGTGCATTCGCGCCGCCGAACGGGCGCAACTAGTTTTGTTGCGCCCTGGGGCAGCAACGGAACGTAAGAATGCCCCGGATTACGGCGCTACGTGCCTTCATCCGGGCTACCCGAGAGCCATTTTTGTAGCGCGATTGATGCAGCGCATTTTTGGGACACCACACTAGCCACCTCTCGTCAGAATGCACGTTAAGTGCATTCGCGAATTCTCCATCTCGCTTCCCGGGGGAGGAAATAGAACCTATCTCAAATTACGCCCAATGTAGGTTGGGTGGAGCCGCGCGAGCGGCGGGTGAAGCGGGGGTTTCACGCATGCACTTAACGTGCATGCGCGCCGCTGAACGGGTGCAACAGATTTTGTTGCACCCTGGGCAGCAACAACAAAATAATATCTTGGTGGGTTGCGCTTCGCTTCACCCACCCTACATAAGATTTTGAGATAAGTTCTAATCAGATGTTCCATAACTTAAATTGCCGCCTCCAAGCCCGCGAACCTGAGGGCCCTTCTTCTTTCACCGACATCCCTGTCGGATTTTCAAAACACCTGACGAAGCGTTCAGCGGGATTCGCTATCCGCAGTCGATCTCCGGTTGTAGGATGAATGAGGAAGCCGCGAATCACTGGGCTTATGTATTTGTAACGAGGGCTGCCTTTGTCCGGTCCTTGGCTCTTCGGTTCGTGGCTCCGACTGCAACGACGAACCAGAGAGGTAACGCCATGTACGCCTACACCGAGGGTCATTCCCGAATCGCCGGCACCGGTATTTATCTTCCCGAGGAACGCGTCACTACGCGTGAGCTAATGCGCGAGATACAATCACAGGAGCGCTTCGGCGTATCGTACGAATGGCTGGAAAGGGTAACCGGCATAAAAGAGAAGCGAGTTACGCCACCGGGGATTCTGCCCTCCGATATGGCAGTGGCAGCCGCGAAGGAAGCGATGGAGCGTGCGAAGGTCACGGCGCGCGAGATCGACGCGATCATTTATACGGGCCTTACGCGGGACTACCTGGAACCAGCGACTGCACATATCGTGCAGGCGAAACTGGGCGCGACCAACGCGATTGTGTTCGATGTCAGCAACGCCTGCCACGGCTTTATGAACGGCATACACGTAATGGATGCTCTGATAGCAACACGCCAAGTGAACAACGGCTTGGTAGTCACTGGCGAGCAAGGCAGCGTATTCACTCGTCGATCGTTGGAAACTCTTAAGAAAACCACTGAACGCGACCAGTTCATGTGTTGGGCCGCAGGGTTAACAGTTGGTGACGCCGGAGCTGCTGTTGTCTTGGGCCCGAAAGTGGCGCCAGATACCGGGATTATTAGTTTCATGCTTCAATCCCAGGGACAACACGCTAGTTTATGCACTGCGGGAGATACTTGGACTAAAGGCGCTTGGTTCGCTGACATGACTGCTATCGTTGCAGAAGCTGGTGCACTGATAAAAGCGATGTTCGATGAGTTAATGTACAGGCGACTGAAGTGGCAGATACAAGATCTTACGAGATGCCTAATACACCAAATCGGTACCGGAGCATTTCAAATCCACAAGCGACTCGGAGTGCCGTCAGACATTATGCCGAAAACGGTGGACCTTCTTGGCAACCTTATAACTGCCAGTATCCCGCTGAGCATTCATCGGTGCGCCACTAATCGAGAAATCGGGCTGGGGGACAAAATATTCCTTTCCGGTCAAGGTAGTGGCATTAGCCTAAGTCAGGCCGGCGTGATTTGGGACTGCAACTAGTCCATTTGAGGAATGGCGTTCTATATCTAGGTGTGTATTATTTGATCGTCCCAGTCAATTTTATGTACGTAAGGTAGGAAACAAAAACAAAGGACTGACTATGCAGTTCACTCCCTACGCGCTCCCTGCCATAGTGGCTTTGCTCGCTAAAGCCGGCATGTTTTTTTATGCGCGGTACTCGAAGGTGCATAACCTTCAAACCAAGCTCTATTTGTTGTTCCTCTTCTGCCTGTCGGCTCAAAATCTCGTCGAAATTTGTTTTTTCCTTCGTCGTGGGGAAGAGCTGATGTTTTCCCCAACGCAAATTGGCACGCTCTACTACAGCGCCAGCATTCTTGCTATGGCTCTGTTGTTGCACTTTGCGTCGGTCATGGGTTCGACTTGGCGCGGCAAACAGGTAAATGTCCGTCGCTCTCTCGTCATACTTCTATACGCACCAGCGTTGATCCTCGAGACACTACTCTGGGGTGGTTCGCAGCTAATCCTAGGCTTCGAGCCTATGAGTTACACATATACGAAGATTCCCGGACCGCTCTATTTTCTGTTCCAGCTCTACGCCTTCGGCTATATGTGTGCAGCCGGTGGGCTATTCATGTATGGAGCCCGCGCGCATCGTACGACGGTGGCTCGTTTGCAAAATAGGCTCGTGTTAACTGGGCTGTTGCCGATAATCGCCGTGGTGCTTGTGGTCATCTGCATGCAGCAGCTTGGCATCCGGGGAGTCAGCGCGACTACCACATTACCCCTGGCGATTACATTCTTCCTCGTCGTAACGGCTTACGCGACTCATCAGTACCGGCTGTTCGATATCGAATTCTTCGTCCCGTGGTCCAAAATACGCAAACGCAAGACGATGTTCTACGAACGCATCAAGGCCGTTATCGCCGAGATCGCCGATATGAGTTCGGTGCACAGAATCGTGCAATCTCTTTCGGCCGTGCTTCATTGCCCGGTCGTGCTGATCGGTGGTCCGCAGCCGGTGCTTGCTATGGCGGGCGAGGCGCTCGGCGTCGCGCGCTTTCCGGTTGACGAGCTGAAGAAGATCGATCGTATCGTCGTCGCGAATGAGATCGTGGAAGCGATGCCGGCCACGCACGCGCTCATGAAACGCCACAAGGTCGCGGCGATCGTGCCGTTTCATCCGCATAGCGAGGCAGCCGCGAGCTGGATGTTGCTCGGCGAGGCGTTCAGCGAGCAGGTGTACTCGCCACTCGATTTCAAAGTCGTGGAGAATCTATTCGCTCGACTCGCGGATCATTTCCTCGATAAGCAGCTGTTACTGCGATCCCAGGTGGTCGACGCCCAGCAGGAGATGCATATCCTTCATCAGCGCTTGGCGAAGGCTTGGGAGCAGATGGAGACGCTGCGGAAGAAAATCGGCGACCTACAGAGCGACAACCGCTCGCTGCGTTCGCATAACGCGGAATTGGTGCATCGACAGCTTGCCGCCATGGAGTTCGAAGGGTGGAGCGGCGACGCGATGAACCAGACTCTCGAGGAACATGTCGCGGAGTTCGAAGTGCGCTTGATCGCCGAGGCCTTGGAACACTGTGGCGACGACGATTCGAGAGCGGCGGAACTGCTGGGGGTTCCCCTCTTTACGCTGCATCAAAAGTTACGTTCCGCCCGCCAGAAACGAGGTAGCTCTGATTGATTCGATGTAGGGTGCGTTCCACGCACCTCGCGGTCGATTGGTGCGCATGGCGCACCCTACATTGTTGATTTGTTCAGAGAACCCCCTGGTGTTCCGAGTCAGAAGTTCGTTAAGAATTCCCACCAACACGCGTCGAAACGCGACACGAATTGATAGCTCAGGATACTGGCGTGCCGTCCCGGAAATAGCCTTCATAAAACATGTAGCCCGGATGAAGCAGATCAAACAAACGCATCTGCGAACCAACTCCCCCTCTCCCTCCGGGAGAGGGATGGGGTGAGGGCTTGCGAAATCCGGGATGTAAGAATTTCCCGGATTCCGGCGCTACGCGCCTCCATCCAGGCTACATGAAAAATTATTTCGTGATGCGGATTCATGCAGTGTATTCATGGGACGCCACACTAGATTTAAGAAACCGACCGGGCGGCTGCGCGGGTGCCCCGGCTCTGCGCCGACAGCGATCGTCCGCCATCTGTCGCGGTATCTACTCAACTTTTGTCCGGCCGGTCCGTACCTAGTGGGCGTAAGCGGGACGGCGGAATCTAACACGTCGGGCAGGGCGATACGTCCGGTCGCTGTCATAAAACCTTCACATCCGACTGAGATAGTGGGCGAGCGCTGATTTCCACGATTCGATTTCCACCGTCGCTATCTAGTGAGGAGAGACATGGCAAACAAACAGAATTTTCTGCGCGCCCTCGTAGCGGTATGCAGCGCCGGCTGGATCGGCGTCGTTTCAGCTGCCGAGATTACCGGCGCGGGCGCGACTTTTCCGTACCCGATTTACGCGAAGTGGGCCGATGCGTATAAGCAAAAAACCGGCGTCGGGGTTAACTACCAATCGATCGGCTCGGGCGGCGGCATCAAGCAGATCGAGGCGAAGACCGTCGACTTCGGCGCGTCCGACATGCCGCTTAAGGCCGAGGATCTCGACAAGAATGGTTTGATCCAATTCCCGGCGATTATGGGTGGCGTGGTGCCGGCGTATAACATCGCCAACATTAAGCCCGGGGAGTTGCGCTTCACCGGGCAACTCATCGCCGACATTTATCTCGGCAAAGTAAAGAGCTGGAACGATCCGGCAATCAAGGCGCTCAACGCGGGTGTCAACTTGCCGAATCAGGACATTTCGGTGATCCATCGTTCCGACGGCTCCGGCACTACATTCTTGTTCACCAATTATCTGTCGAAGGCGAGCGCCGCCTGGAAGGAGAAAGTCGGGGAAGGAACCTCGGTCAAATGGCCGGTCGGCGTCGGCGGGAAAGGCAACGAAGGCGTCGCCGCGTACCTCAAACAGATCAGCGGCGCCATCGGCTATGTCGAGTACGCATACGCAAAACAAAATAATCTCGCCCACGCCCTGATGCAAAACCGTTCCGGGAAGTTCGTCGCTCCGACGGACGAATCGTTCAAAGCGGCCGCGGCCGGTGCGGATTGGGCTAAAACCCCGGGCATGGGGGTAATCCTGACCGATCAACCGGGCGCCGCTGCGTGGCCAATTACCGGGGCTTCGTTTATTCTGCTGCACCGAAAACAAGAAAAACCCGAAACCGGCAAGGAAGTGCTGAAATTCTTCGACTGGGCATATCACAGCGGAGACAAAATGGCGGCGGATCTCGACTATGTTCCGATACCCGATCCGGTCGTCAAGCTGGTGCAAACCGCATGGAAGGATATCAAGGGACCGTCGGGCCAACCTGTCTACTGATTCGGTACGCCGCGCGCTAACATAACGACGCGCTAATGCGGCAGAGGCAAGGGGCACGCGCAGTGCCCCTTTGCCATTCTGAAAACACGTCGGAGCGCACATGAGTCAGGCGATCGAGGAAGCATTGTCCGCCAGCGGCGAACGCTTGGATCGGCAAACGACCGGTGTCGGCGCGCGCAATGCGCTGATGGATGTGTTGTTCCGCAATCTCACGCGTGCGTTCGCGATCCTCGTCCTCGCGCTGCTTGTCGCTATTTTGGTTTCGCTCGTCATCGGCGGATGGACCGCGATCGAGAAATTCGGCTGGCGGTTCCTGACAACCGCGGAATGGAATCCGGTGACCAACGAGTTCGGCGCGCTCGTGCCGATATACGGGACGCTCGCAACCTCGATGATCGCCCTCCTCATCGCGATCCCGGTAAGCTTCGGAATCGCGCTGTTTCTTACCGAGCTCGCGCCGATGTGGTTGCGCCGCCCGCTCGGCACCGCCATCGAGCTGCTCGCCGCGATCCCCAGCATCATCTATGGCATGTGGGGACTATTCGTATTCGCGCCGGTGTTTCAACGCAGCGTCGAACCGTGGATCATCGCGACGCTCGGGCATGTACCCGGCGTCGGGATGCTCTTCTCCGGGCCGCCCATGGGCATCGGCGTCCTGGCTGCGGGCATCATTCTCGGTGTCATGGTGATTCCGTTCATCACCGCCGTGATGCGGGACGTCTTCGAGCTGGCGCCGCCGATGCTGAAGGAATCCACCTACGCGCTCGGCGCGACCACGTGGGAAGTCGTGTGGAAAGTTGTACTGCCCTATACCAAAATCGGAGTCGTCGGCGGCGTCATGCTCGGCCTCGGACGCGCGCTCGGCGAAACCATGGCGGTCACGTTCGTCATCGGAAACGCGCACGACCTGAGCGCTTCGTTGCTCGCGCCCGGCAACAGCATCGCCTCCGCGCTGGCCAACGAATTCACCGAAGCCATCGGCGACATTTATACGTCGGCGCTGATCGAGCTGGGGCTCATCCTGTTCCTCATCACATCGATCGTGCTGGGGCTCTCCAAGTTGTTGCTGGCTCGGCTCGCCAGGCGCGAAGGCACGCAGACATGAGACGGATATGAGCGACGCGAAGACCGCGCAAAACAGCCTCTATCGTCGGCGCCAGCTCCGAAACAAGATCATGCTGAGTTTGTCGGCGGCGACCGTTCTATTCGGACTCTTTTGGCTCGCGTGGATTTTGCTCACCCTGTTGATCGAAGGCGGCAGTGCACTCGGCCCGGCGCTGTTTTCCTCCTCGACGCCGCCGCCGGGAAGTGACGGCGGGCTTGCCAACGCCATCGTCGGCAGCCTTTTAATGGTCGGCTTCGGTACTCTGATCGGAACTCCGATGGGAATATTCGCCGGCACCTACCTAGCGGAATACGGAAACGACAATTGGCTTTCGAGCGTGACCCGTTTCATCAACGACGTGCTGCTGTCCGCGCCGTCAATCGTCATCGGCCTTTTCGTGTACGCGGTTTACGTGGCCAAGGTTGGACATTTCTCCGGCTGGGCCGGTGCGTTCGCCTTGGCGATCATCGTCGTTCCGGTCGTGGTGCGCACCACCGATGACATGCTGCGCCTGGTTCCGAATAGTCTGCGCGAAGCGGCGGCCGCCCTCGGCTGCCCACAATGGAAAATGATCACCGCCATTTGCTATCGTGCCGTGCGCGCCGGCATCGGCACCGGCGTGCTGCTCGCCGTCGCCCGCATCAGCGGCGAGACGGCGCCGCTGCTGTTCACGGCGTTGAACAACCAGTTTTTCAGCGCCGACATGAACCGGCCGATGGCCAACTTGCCGGTCGTCATTTTCCAGTTCGCCATGAGTCCGTATGATCAATGGCATCGCCTAGCGTGGGGCGGCGCGGCGCTGATCACTTTGTCGGTGCTCGGCTTGAACATCCTCGCGCGCGCGATGCTCGCGCGAAAAACCTAAGATGGCTACTTCCATGACCGCCGCCAACCCGTTAGTTCTGCCAAGGAAGATCTCGGTAAGAGATCTCAATTTCTATTACGGCGACTTCCAGGCGCTGAAGCATATTACACTCGATATTCCGGAGCGCCGGGTAACGGCGTTCATCGGTCCGTCGGGCTGCGGCAAATCCACGCTGCTGCGCGTCTTCAACCGCATGTATGATCTTTATCCGAAGCAGCGCGCCGAGGGCGACGTCGAAATGGACGGGGAAAACCTGCTGACGGCGAAAAAGGACGTATCGCTGTTGCGCTCCAAGATCGGCATGGTGTTTCAAAAACCGACGCCGTTCCCCATGTCGATCTACGACAACGTCGCCTTCGGCGTGCGGTTGTTCGAAAAATTGAACCGCGGAGAAATGGAAGAGCGCGTCGAATGGGCGCTGCACAAAGCCGCGCTGTGGGGAGAAGTCAAAGACAAGCTCGACCAGAGCGGGCTGTCGTTGTCGGGCGGTCAGCAACAGCGGCTGTGCATCGCACGCGGCGTCGCTGTTAAACCCGAGGTGCTGTTGCTCGACGAGCCGACGTCCGCGCTCGATCCTATCTCCACCGCCAAGATCGAAGAGCTGGTCGCCGAGCTTAAGAGCGATTACACCATCGTCATCGTGACGCACAACATGCAGCAGGCGGCGCGGGTGTCTGACTATACTGCCTTCATGTATCTCGGCGAATTGATGGAATTCGGCGACACCGATGCGATTTTCACGAATCCGGCGCAGAAGCAAACCGAAGACTACATCACCGGGCGATATGGGTAAGCCGGAGAAGTCGCGAGGACACTTAACGTGTCCTCGCGCCGGCGAACGCCCGGCCACGGAGGGCCGGGCCGGGGTCTATCGAAGTCCATGAGGCCGCGCCAAGGATGGCAGTAACGATCCACAAGATCGCGAAAGACATTATTAGGAGTACAAATATGGAACCCATCCACACACATCATATCTCCCGTCAGTACAACACTGAGCTCGAGGAGATCCGCACTCGCGTACTGCAAATGGGCGGGCTGGTCGAACAGCAGATCGAGCAAGCCATGCGTTCGCTCGTGCGCGGGGACACCGCCCTCGGCGAAGCGGTGATCATGGACGACACCAAGGTGAACGAGCTCGACGTCACGATCGACGAGGAGTGTCAACACATCATCGCGCGGCGCCAGCCGGCGGCGAGCGATCTGCGGCTGGTCTTGGCGGTCATCAAGACGATTACCGACCTCGAGCGGATCGGCGACGAGGCGGAGAAGATCGCGCGCATGGCGGTTCGCCTCGCCAACGAGGAACGACCGAAGAACAACTACGCGGAGATTCAACTGCTCGGCAATCACGTGCGCGCCATGGTGCACGACGCGCTGGACGCATTCGCGCGGATGGATCCCCAGGCGGCGCTGCAAACGGCGCACGAGGACCGTCAAATCGATCAGCAGTACGAGAGCGTGATCCGCCAAATGATTACGTTCATGATGGAAGACCCGCGCACCATCACCCGCGCGCTCGACGTCATCTGGGCCGCGCGGGCGCTCGAGCGCATCGGCGATCATGCCCGGAACATTTGCGAGTACATCATTTACTTGGTGAAGGGAAAAGACGTGCGGCACACGAGCCTGGAACAAATCGAGAAGGAAATACTCGGTCGTCGCGGTTGACGCGCGTGTGTGGATCTCGCCGGCGGCCGTGGCGGTTTTCCCGACGGAAACGCTCAACTTCACGGCATTCGTCTACTATTTTGCTTATGCCGTCCTGCCCTGCTTCCGCTAACCCATTCATTTGCAAGGTTCTGCCGCATGCGCATGAACCAGGGTGGTTTTCCGCGCACCCCGTCTCGATGCACAATACGCATTCCCCGTCACCTCCCGGATCAGTGCACATCGTGAAGTATCGGGGTCTTTTTTTTATTGTGGAGTAACCGATACGTGCTAGCCCCAGATATAAATCGAAACCGAGCGCTTTCCGATTGGGTGGACGAAGTCGCCCGGTACACGCAGCCCGATCGTATCCATTGGTGCGACGGGTCGGATGCGGAGAACGTCGTGCTCACCAAGCAGATGCTGGCGGACGGCACGCTGCACGCGCTCAACGCGCAAGCGAACCCCGGCTGCTACTTGCACCGCAGCCATCCTTCCGATGTCGCACGCACCGAGCATCTCACCTTCATTTGCACGGAATCGCAGATCGACGCGGGTCCGACCAATAACTGGATGTCGCCCACTGACGCGCGCGCCCGCGTGTGGCCCCTCTTCAAGGGCGCGATGCGCGGTCGCACCCTTTACGTCGTGCCGTACCTCATGGGTCCGGAGGGTTCGCCGAATAGCAAAGTCGGCGTGGAAATTACCGATAGCCCGTACGTGGTCGTGAACATGCGCATCATGACGCGCATGGGTCACGTCGCGCTGAACCAGCTCGGCATGTCGTCCGATTTCTGCAAGGGTCTGCATTCGCTCGGCGACTTGAGCCCCGATCGGCGTTTCATCTGCCACTTCCCCAATGCGCGCGAGATTTGGAGCGTCGGTTCCGGCTACGGCGGCAACGCGCTGCTCAGCAAGAAGTGCTTCGCGCTGCGCATCGCCAGCGTGCAGGCGCGCGATGAAGGCTGGCTCGCCGAGCACATGTTGATCCTCGGCATCGAGGACCCGAAGGGCGACACGACGTACGTCGCGGCCGCGTTCCCCAGCGCCTGCGGCAAAACCAATCTCGCGATGCTCATCCCGCCCGCGTCCCAGAAGGGTTACAAAGTGTGGACCGTGGGCGACGACATCGCGTGGCTGCGCCCCGGACCCGACGGACGACTCTGGGCGATCAATCCCGAGAACGGCTTCTTCGGTGTCGCGCCGGGCACGAACCGCGAGACGAACGCGAACGCGATGGCTACCATCGCCAAGAACACGATTTATACGAACGTCGCGCTCACGCCCGACCGTCGACCGTGGTGGGAAGGTCTGGGCCAACCGCCCGAAGGTCTGATCGATTGGCGCGGACAACCGTGGAAACCCGAGAGCGGAACGGCCGCACATCCGAATTCGCGCTTCACCTCCCCCGCGCGCCAGTGCCCCGGCATTTCAGCCAAGTTCGACGATCCGCAGGGCGTGCCGATCTCGGCGATCATCTTCGGCGGCCGGCGCGCGAGCCTCGTGCCGCTGGTGTATCAGGCGCTCGATTGGAATCACGGCGTGTTCGTCGGCTCGATGCTGTCGAGCGAGACAACGGCGGCGGCGACCGGGAAGACCGGCGTGCTGCGGCGCGATCCCATGGCGATGCTCCCCTTCTGCGGTTACCACATGGGCGATTACTTCGGTCACTGGCTGCGCGTCGGCGCCGGCCTCAAACGCCCACCGACCGTATTTAACGTGAACTGGTTTCGTCGCGGGCCGCAGCGTGAATTCCTCTGGCCGGGTTACGGAGAAAACTTGCGGGTGCTGCGCTGGATCGTCGAGCGCTGCCGCGACGAAGGAGGCGCTATCGAGACGCCCATCGGTTGGGTGCCCGCAGCCGACGGAATCGATACGCGCGGTCTTGGCGTTGCTCCGGCGACGATGCAGGAGCTGCTTAAAGTCGACGCGCCGGCATGGCGACAGGAGCTGCGCGATGTCTCCGAGCATCTGCAAAAGTTCGGCGAGCGGCTACCGTCGGCACTCGGGGAGCAGCAGCGTCGCGTCGCTCAACGGCTGGAGAAAACCTGATCCGGCGACCAGAGAACGGGTTCCGGCCGGCACCCGGCAGGATCCGGTACAACGCCGCTTATCGGTACGAGAACCGCTGAGCGGCCCGACGGCCGTCACACGACCATCATGTTGTCTATGTAATCTTCTTGTAGCAATCCAGATCGCGCCATGAGCGTTGCCGAACTGACCACTGTCGCTCTCGCTCCCGAGACGGCGCCCTACTTGAACCGCGAGCTATCGGTGTTGGCGTTCAACCGCCGTGTACTCGATCAAGCGCGAAATCCGGCGATACCTCTGCTCGAGCGTTTGAAATTTCTGTGTATCTCCAGCACCAACTTGGATGAGTTCTTCGAAATTCGCGTCGCGCGCTTGCAGCAGCAAGTGGCCACCGGCTCGTTGCAGCGCGGTCCCGACAACCGCGCCCCGCAAGAAGTTTTGAACTGCATCGCGCAGGAGGCGCGCGCGCTGGTCGACGACCAATATCGCGTGCTGAACGACATCGTACTTCCCACGCTCGAGCGCGAGCGCATCCGCTTCTTGCGGCGCAGCGAATGGACACCGCAACAAGAAGCGTGGGTGCGCGATTATTTCGAGCGCGAACTGCTGCCGGTGCTGTCGCCGCTCGGCTTGGATCCGGCGCATCCGTTCCCGCGGATACTGAATAAGAGTCTCAACTTCATCGTGTCGCTAAAGGGACGCGACGCGTTCGGACGCAACGGCAACGTCGCGGTCGTGCAAGCGCCGCGCGCGCTGCCGCGGCTCATTCAGTTGCCGGAGGAATGCGCCGCCGGACCGCACGACTTTGTCTTTCTTTCCTCCATCATTCACACGCACGTGAACGATCTGTTTCCGGGCATGGAGATCACCGGCTGCTTTCAGTTTCGGGTCACGCGCAACTCCGAGCTGTTTGTCGACGAGGAAGAAGTCGAGGATCTGCTGCACGCCGTCGAGGGTGAGTTACCGTCGCGCCGTTACGGCGACGCCGTGCGTCTGGAGGTCGCGGACAATTGCACGGCGGAGCTGGCGAATTACCTGCTCAAGAAGTTCGAGTTGTTTCCGGAAGACGTCTATCAAGTGAACGGTCCAGTCAATCTTGGCCGCCTGTTGGCGCTTTATGACCTCGTCGATCGTCCGGAGCTCAAGTATCCCGCGTTCGCGCCGGGCATACCGGCGACGCTGCGCCAAAGCAAGGACATCTTCGAAGCCATCCGCGCGGGCGACATCTTGCTGCATCACCCGTTCGAATCGTTCGCGCCGGTCGTCGATTTCATGCGTCAAGCCGCGGCCGATCCGAAAGTGCTCGCCATCAAGCAGACGCTGTATCGCACCGGCCCCGACTCGCTGCTGGTCGAAGCGCTCGTCGATGCCGCCCGCGCGGGCAAAGAAGTCACCGTGGTCGTCGAGTTGCGCGCGCGATTCGATGAAGAAGCCAACATCAAGCTTTCCGCCGTGCTGCAAGAAGCCGGTGCCCACGTCGTCTACGGCATCGTCGGTTACAAGACCCACGCCAAGATGATGCTCGTGGTGCGCCGCGAGAAGAATCGCCTCAAACATTACGTCCATCTCGGTACCGGCAATTACCACGAGCGCACCGCCCGGTTTTACACCGATTTTGGATTGCTCACATGCGATGAGGCGATCGGCGAGGACGTGCACAAACTTTTCTTGCAGCTGACGAGCCTCGGGAAAGTAACCCGGCTCAAGAGATTTCTGCAGGCGCCGTTCTCGCTGCACAAGGAATTGATCGCCAAAATCGAACGCGAGACCGCGCACGCACATGCCGGCAAGCCCGCGCGCATCGTCGCGAAGCTGAACGCGCTTACCGAACCGCAGATCATCCAGGCACTCTACGACGCATCGCGCGCGGGCGTGCGCATCGATCTTATCGTGCGTGGCATCTGCTGCCTGCGCCCTGGTGTGGCGGGCATATCGGAAAACATTCGCGTGCGCTCCATCGTCGGGCGGTTCCTCGAACACGCGCGCGTGTACCGGTTTCAGAACGATAGTAAGGAAGAGGTGTGGCTTGCGAGTGCGGACTGGATGGAACGCAGTTTTTTCCGGCGCGTGGAGATCGCATTTCCGATCACGAATGCGGCGCTGCGCGCCCGCATCACCACGGAAGGGCTGGAAACTTATCTCGGTGACAACACGCAGGCATGGGAGCTACAGTCGGACGGCAACTATCGGCGCTGTACCGCCGTCGGCGACAGCTTGCCGCTTTCCGCGCAGGACGCGCTGTTGAAAACTTACGCTGCGGCGGAAGCGCCTTAAAGTCGCGCGGAGCGTCTTTCGTACATCTACTAAAGCGGGAGAAACGGATATAAGAACTGGATTCCCGCTTTCGCGAGGTCCTACTCCAATGGCGCTTACTTTAGGAGAACCGAACGGAATCCGCAGATGGACGCAAATCAACAGAATGATAAACGCAAAATTCTATCGTTATCTGCGTGCATCTCAGTGAGTAATCTGCGTGCATCTGCGGATTCTGTGAGCGTTAGAATGTCCTGTTGCTTAAAGTAAATGCCATTGAGATCCTACTCATTCATAGCATCTACGCACATAGCATCTACGCAATTTCGAGAACGAACTTACCCGCCCGTAAATACTCCGCCTCGCGCGCCAAATCGGCGTAGGTGAGCGGATTCTTGTTCAGCCATCCACGCGGGAATCGCAGCACGAAACCGCGCCCGGCGGCAGTCACGCGAATGAGCGGGAGCGCCGACGCGGCGCGCCCACGATGCAGCAACACCGAGAGCCGCAGCAGCACGCTCAAGCGGCGTGCGGTGCGCCGCTCGCGCTTTGGCAAATCATCGAACGCCTCGCGCGGAAAGCGCCGCCGGTGGGCGCGAATTAGCGTCGCCAGCAAGCGCTGTTCTTGCCAGGAAAATCCCGGCAGATCGGAATTGGCGACGAGATAGGCGCCATGCCGGTGATACTTCGTGTGCGCGATCGCGAGACCGATCTCGTGCAGCCGCGCCGCCCACGACAGCGCGCGCGCGTCGCTCTCGTCCAATTCCCACGCTTCGGCAAGCTGCGCCAGACATTGCGCCGCGGTGCGCCGTACGCGCTCGGCCTGCACGGCGTCGACGTGGTACCGCTCGGTCAGCGCCGCGATGGTCCGATCGCGCGCGTCGGCCTGTCGAATACGGCCGAGTAAATCGTAAAGCAACCCCTCGCGCAACGCACCGGCGGAAACTTCCATCCGTTCGATACCGAGCGATTCGAAGACGGCCGTGAGAATCGCGACACCGCCGGGGAAAATCGCCGCACGATCGGGATTCAAGCCGTCGAACTGCAATCGCTCGACCTTCTCGGCGCCGAGCAGCGCGTCGCGCAGCTTGCACAGTGCGGACGAGGTTATTTCGCCATTGCTCCACCCCTGCGCCCGCAACACCGCGCCGACCGCGCGGATCGTGCCGGACGTGCCGTGCGCGGTCTGCCAACCGCGCGCGCGAAACGCCGACTCGATCGGTTGCAACTCAAGCTGCGCGGCGGTGATCGCCTTGCGCCACCGGCGCGGCGTAATGCGCCCGTCGCGGAAGTGCTTCAAACTGAAGCCGACACAACCCATGTGCAGGCTTTCGGCGAGCTGCGTCTCGAGGCGCTGGCCGATGATGAACTCGGTGCTGCCGCCGCCGATGTCGACGATCAACCGCGGCTTTCCATCGTGCGGCCAATCGTGCGCGACGCCCTGATAAATCAGTCGCGCTTCTTCCTGGCCGGAAATTATCTCGATCGGCCGTCCGAGCGCGCGCTCGGCGACGATGAGAAATTTGCGCGCATTGCGCGCGCGGCGCAGCGTATCGGTGCCGACGGCGCGCACGCTGCCACGCGACATACCGCGCAACCGCTCGCCGAACCGACGCAGGCACTCGAGCGAGCGCTCGCGTGCATGCTTGTCTAGATTGCCGCGTGGATCGAGGCCGCCGGCGAGGCGCACCGTTTCCTGCAGTCGGTCGAGCACATGCACATCGCCATTGACGGCGCGTGCGACCAGCATATGAAAGCTATTCGATCCGAGATCGATCGCGGCAACCGTCTGCGCCGCGCGCGCCGGCCGTGTCACGATCGCGCGCAGCGGTCGTAAGACTCCCGCGACGGGCGTGCGTTTCTCCAGTCCCGGAATCCGCGCGGCGCGGTCTTTCACGTTCAGAAGCGATCGGCGAGCACGAGCGCCCATATCACGACAACGAGGAGCAACGACAGGTACACCGCCGCCGATCCCATGTCCTTGGCG
>JBGPCS010000014.1:0-15898 GCA_041481875.1 Sulfurifustaceae bacterium | reverse complement strand
AATGCGCGCATACGCGCCGGTGCCGCGCGACGCCATCTTGCCCGAGGCGACGCTCAACGCCGGCAGCGAAATGCCGCGGCCGACCGCGAGGCGCTCGACCAACATACGCCAGCCTTGGCCGATGTACGCCTGGCCGCCGATCAGCCAGGCGAGCGGTATAAAAACATCGCGCCCGCTGTTCGGACCATTCTGAAACGCGACGTTCATGGGGTTATGCCGGTTGCCGATTTGCACGCCACGAGTCTTGGTTGGGATAAGCGCCAAGGTAATGCCGCGTTCGACCTCCCCGCCAAGCAGCCGATCGGGATCGTAGAGCTTGAAGGCGAGGCCGAGCACGGTCGCTACCGGACCGAGCGTGATGTAGCGCTTCTCCCAGTTGAGGCGGATGCCCAGCACGTCGTTGCGGCCCTCGAACGAGCCGCGACAAACCACGCCGTGGTCCGGCATTGCGGCGGCGTCGCTTCCCGCCTCGGGGCCGGTGAGCGCAAAACACGGAACCTCCTCGCCGCGCGCGAGGCGCGGAAGATAATAGTTCTTTTGCTCCTCGGTCCCGTAGTGCATGAGAAGCTCCGCCGGGCCGAGGGAGTTCGGCACCATCACGGTAACCGCTGCGGTCACGCTACTCGAGGCGATTTTCATCACGACTTCAGAATGCGCGTGCGCGGAGAACTCCAAGCCGCCGTATTTCTTCGGAATGATCATCCCAAAGAAACCTTTGGACTTGATGAACGTCCACGCCTTGGAGGGCAGATCGTGGTACTCGTGCTCGATTTCCCAATCGTTGAGCTGCCGACAGAGATCTTCGACGGGACCGTCGAGAAACGCACGCTCCTCGAGGGAAAATATCGGCGACGAGAAGTTCAACAGCCGCTTCCAGTTCGGCTTGCCGCTGAAAAATTCGGCTTCCCACCAGACCGACCCGGCCTCGAGCGCCTCGCGCTCCGTTGTCGACACCGGTGGCATGAGCTTGCGAAACAAGACGTAGACGCGATTGCCGATCAGCGCGCGGCGCAGCGGCGCTATGTTGAGCACGGTCGCAACGACGAGGAAGACAATCCAAACCGTCGCCTGCGCGGCGAGCGGAAGCGAAAATAGGAATGTCAGCCCCGCCAAAGCGGCGCCCGCGAGGATGGTAACGATCCAAAAAGGGGTGCACAGGTACGCGATGATCCAGACGGCAACAGCGGCGGCGAGTATCGCGGTGGCGGTCATGTCGCTCCTTTGTTTGGCGTGCCTATCTCCGTTCGATGCACGAGGCTTTATAGCACACTTGCCCAACCGACCCGCGCGGGCCGGCGCGCTGCCTAAATTTCGACCATCTCGAAATCGCTTTTGGCCGCCCCGCATTCGGGACATTTCCAGTTCTCTGGAACGTCTTCCCAGCGGGTGCCGGGGGCGATCCCTTCCTGCACTAAACCCTTTTCTTCCTCGTAGACGAAACCGCACACCACGCACATATACGTTTTCATTGTTTGACTTACACCGATTTCCATAGCGGGGATGACGTTCGATGATCTTCTTTAGTCGGGAATAGGGCGGAACATCCGTTCGCAGTATCACCGCTGCCGAGCAAACAGCTTCGCCGGAGCAAGGGTCCGCGCGCGACGCAACGCAGCGAGATTGTCCCATGTTGCGTCAAATGGTGAAACCCGCACTACGGCGTTAGAATCGCCGTCGAAAGCATGGATCAACGCGCGGCGGTCGTATTGCTTAATCTGGGGGGTCCCGACTCCCTCGATGCGGTGCGGCCGTTTCTGTACAACCTCTTCTCCGATCCGGATATCTTCAAGCTGCCGCTCGCCTTCCTCACTCAGCGTCCGTTCGCGGCCCTCATCAGTCGCCGGCGTGCGCACGAGGCCGCCAAGGGTTACGCGGCAATCGGAGGCGGCTCGCCGTTGTTGCAAAACACTCGGGCACAGGCGCAGGCGCTACAGGCCGCGCTCGCCGTTCGCCCCCCGGTGGCTGTCGCGATCGATGTCTACATTTGCATGCGCTACTGGCATCCGATGGCCCCGGAGGTGGTTGCCGCGCTCAAGGAACGGGCTTACCGCCGAGTCATTCTTCTTCCGCTATACCCGCAATACTCGCTGACGACTACCGGGAGCAGTTTCAATGCCTTTAACCGCGAATGCCAACGACAGAGTTATCATGCGCAGATAACACTCGTCCGCGCTTGGTACGACGAGCCTGCGTATCAAGAAGCGATAGTCGACACGATTCGACGAGAATTGGCCAAGCTGCCGCAGCCCGATCCCGATCGTGTCGAGCTGCTGCTCTCGGCCCATGGACTACCACGCAAGATCGTCGACGCGGGTGATCCCTATGAGATGCAGATCGTCGCGACCGCGGCGGCGATACGATTACGCCTCGGCTGGCCGCAAGTGACGCTCTGCTATCAGAGTCGGGTCGGGCCGCTCGAGTGGTTGCGCCCTTATGCCGACGACGTGATCCGCGAAAAAGCGCGCGGCGGCACAAAACAAATGCTGGTGTATCCCATCGCCTTCGTCTCGGATCACGTCGAAACGCTTTACGAGCTGGGCATGACGTACGCCGAGCTCGCGCGGTCGCGCGGTATCGCGCACTACCGTGTCGTGCCGGCCTTGAACGCCCATCCGCTCTTGATCGAAACGCTACGTGCGCTCGTCGTGCGCGCGCTGCACTGACGATGGCGACGCTGCCACCGGTCGTGCTGACTTTCGGCGGGTGGGACCCGACCGCAGGCGCGGGTGTGGCGGCGGACGTACTCACGCTGGCGAGTCTTGGCTGCCACCCCGCCGCCGTGGTCACGGCCGTGACCGCGCAAGATACGAGTGACGTCAAACAATACACCGCCATGCCGCCGCAGCTGATCATCGCGCAGGCACGCGCGCTCCTCGAGGATATGGCGGTCGCCGCGTTCAAGACCGGCATGCTCTGTAACTCCGCCATCGTGAGCGCGGTCGCGAGCATCGTCGACGACTATCCCGAGATCCCGCTCATCGTCGACCCGGTGCAAGCGTCGGGCCACCATCAGGCGCTCGCCGACGAACCGCTTGATGAGGCGCTGCGCGTGCTGTTGCTCCCGCGTGCGCTGCTCGTGACACCAAACAGCGAAGAGGCGCGGCAACTCGCGCCCGGCGGGGACACGCTCGATGCGTGCGCGCAGGAATTGATGTCGCTCGGATGCGACTACGTGCTCATCACCGGGACCCACGAACCCACGCCGCAAGTGTTGCACCGGCTCTATGCGAACAAGCGTCTGCTCGATACGTTTAGCTTCGAACGCTTGCCGTACAGTTATCACGGTTCCGGTTGCACGCTCGCGGCCGCGTGCGCCGGCGCGCTCGCGCATCGCCTCGATCCGGCCAATGCGATCGCTCAGGCGTTGCACTACACCTGGAACACGCTGAAGCACGGCCACCGCCTCGGGATGGGCCAACACTTGCCCGACCGGCTGTACTGGGGCCGTTTGTCTGAACGGCAAAGCCGTCTGTAATGGGCCCTATACGGGTAATTCGCGGTCTGTATGCGATCGCCGATACGCTGTACCTCGACGAAACGCGATTGACGCACGCGGTCGAGCAGGCGCTGCGGGGCGGCGCCCGCGTTATCCAGTATCGCGACAAGTCGCACTCGCCGGGCGAGCGAACGAAGCACGCGGCGGCGCTGCGCTCCGCTTGTACCGCGCACCGCGCCTGCTTCATCGTGAACGATGACATCGAGCTGGCACGCGGCGCGCGCGCGGACGGCGTGCATCTGGGTCGGCACGACGCGGCGATCGACGCCGCTCGCGATATGCTGGGCGCCGATGCGCTCATCGGAGTGTCATGCTACAACGACCTGGCGCGCGCGGAGCGCGCCGTCGCGGCCGGCGCGAATTATATCGCGTTCGGCAGCTTTTCCCCCTCGCGCACGAAACCCGGCGCGGTGCGCGCGGAGCCGACGTTACTGCACGCGGCGCGCGCGCGTTTTAACGTGCCGCTGGTTGCGATCGGCGGCATCACTCCGGAAAATGGCGCCGCCCTGATCGCCGCCGGGGCGGATGCGCTTGCGGCGATCTCCGGTGTGTTCGATCAACCCGACGTCGAAAACGCCGCGCGACGCTACGCGCTGCTGTTTCAAGAACGAGAGCAATCATGACGAATCGACCTCGATCTTCCGCTCTTTATCGGCAAGCACGCGATCATATCGCCGGTGGCGTCAACTCGGCGGTGCGCGCCTTTAAAGGCGTCGGCGGCGATCCGGTCTTTTTTGCCCGCGGCGAGGGTAGCCATCTCTGGGACGTCGACGGCAATCGCTATATCGACTATGTCGGCTCCTGGGGCCCCGCGATTCTTGGCCACGCGCCAGCCGTCGTGGTGCGCGCGGTCAAGGAAGCCGCGGAGCGGGGCTTGAGCTTCGGCGCGCCGACCGAGATCGAAACGCGCATGGCGGATTTGATTTCCACGCTTGTGCCTTCGATCGAGAAGGTACGCATGGTGAGCAGCGGCACCGAAGCGACCATGAGCGCCATCCGTCTCGCGCGCGGCTTCACGGGACGCGACAAAATCGTGAAGTTCGAGGGTTGTTACCACGGTTCGGCCGACGCGCTGTTGGTAAAAGCGGGCTCGAGCGCGCTCACCCTCGGCGTACCCAGCTCACCGGGTGTACCGAAGGTTTTGGCCGAGCTCACGCTAACGCTCGAGTACAACAACATCGAGCAAATCGTCAGCGCGTTCGGCGCGTTCGGTCGCGAGATCGCTTGCGTAATCGTCGAACCGGTCGCCGGCAATATGAATTGCGTGCCGCCGGTGCCGGGTTTCCTGGAGCGGCTCCGCGAGCAATGCACGCGCCATGGAAGCGTACTGATCTTCGATGAAGTGATGACCGGGTTTCGGGTCGCGCGCGGTGGGGCCCAGGCGCTGTACGGGATCACGCCGGATCTTACGACGTTAGGAAAGGTCGTCGGCGGCGGCATGCCGGTCGCAGCTTTCGGTGGCCGGGCAGAGATCATGGATCGGCTTACACCCGACGGACCGATCTTTCATGCCGGCACGCTTTCGGGAAATCCCATCGGCATGGCCGCCGGTATCGCCACACTGATGGAAATCAACAAAGACGGATTTTACGAGCAGCTGTCAGCCAAGACGAAGCAACTTGCCGACGGATTGAAAGAACGGGCTCGCGTCGCGCGCGTACCACTAGCGACACAACATGTTGGCGGCATGTTCGGCTTCTTTTTTACCAGCGAGCCGGAAGTCACTCGCTTCGCACAAGTAATTGCGTGCGACATCGAGCGCTTCAAGCGGTTTTTCCACGCCATGCTCGATGCAGGCGTCTATCTTGCGCCCTCCGCCTATGAGGCGGGATTCGTATCATCCGCCCATACGGAGACGGACATCGCCGAGACGCTTGCACACGCCGAGACGGCGTTGAAACGAACTTCTTAGATCTAAGTAGGAGGATTGGTCGAAAAAAAAGGCCGGGCACGAATGCCCGGCCTGTGCACCCCGCACGCCATACGGCGTGCAGTTCAGCTAACCAATATGTTCTCGGAGGCAAACCGCACGGTGGCGGCCTGCGGATTCATGGCCTCGTCGTTCAGAGCGATATCGACGCCGAGGATTGCGATTACGTCATTGTGGTCGCGGACAAAGGGGAGCTCTTCGCGCAGGTAGCCGTAGTGCGTCTCGTTCATGTACACGACGTTCGGGCGCACCCCGTGGTTCTGCTCGTAGCTGTTCATCAAGGTCACTATGTGGCTAAGCATCGCTCTTACTCCTTCGCCCCTTCGGGCCCACCGCTGTTCGCCGGGGTAACCGGCTCTCTCGACGGTAAGAGGGAGCAATACTCGTGCCACGAGGAACTTCGACAGTAACGTATTGAATTAAATCGGAGAGCTTAGAAGACGGTCGGCAGGGCCGATTCCGATTGGCCGCCGACGGGCGTCACCGGCAGACGGCATATGCGCGACTGCGGCAGCGCGACTCAATGGTTCCGCTGTGCGGCCTTACCCCAGGTCGAGCGACATTTTCAGTGCAGGCCCGCCATGTACTCCGAAGCGGCCCGAATTTCGCCCTCAGACATCCGAAATGCGACGCGGGTCATGACGCCATCACTGTCGACTCGCCGGCTCGCTTTGAAGTCGACCAACTGCTGCTCGGTGTACCGTGCGTTCTGTCCGGTGACGCGCGGAAAACGCGGCGGGATCCCGTGCCCGGAAGGTCCGTGGCAACTCATACACGCCGGTACGCCTGTTTCGGCATTCCCTCCGCGATACAGACGCCTGCCGGCAAGCGCAAACTCCCTATTGACAGCCACTCCCGGACGCAATGTCTGGCTGGAGAAGTACGCGACAAGATCCCTCATGTCCTGTTCCTTTAGCGGTTCCGCCATACCCTTCATGATGGGGTTTTTACGTGCGCCGATCTTAAATGCCTTGAGTTGCGCCAATAGGTAATCTGGAATCTGGCCCGCGAGCCTGGGCCAGGACGGGTCTGCCCCACCATTGCCGTCGACGCCGTGGCAACCCACGCAGATCAAGGCCTTCGTCTTACCCACCACCGGATCTCCGTTTACGTCCGAGTGCGCGAGCGCAGCCCACATCGCGCCGGCGATGGCGAAGCTCAAAGAAACGGTAAGCTTTAACAGCATCTTTCCCCCGCAAAACCTATTAAAGGGTAAATTGTTGCGCAAAGAGGCCGCCTTATACCAAAGGGCGAGAAGGCGGGTCAATTTTCTCTGGAACCGAGACAAAAAAAGCCCCGGAAACAAGGGGAGAGAGTCCGGGGCCTAACAACGTTCCGGAACAAGGTTCCGGAACTTCCCCGCTCAGGGAGGAGGAGCGGGGAGAACGATCTAGCAACCGTTCAATTCCGTAGACCAAACCACTTCCATATGGTTCACCTCAATTCGCCGGTCCCACAAACTTCCAAGGGTTCGCGCTACTACTCAGTGCGCCTCGTCCCAATTATCGCCTACTCCAACGTCGACTACCAGCGGGACCGTCAAATCGGCGACGCTGATCATGCATTCGCGCAACGAGTCGATGACCTGAGGGACGGTGTCCGCGGCCACTTCGAGTACAAGTTCGTCGTGAACCTGCATGATCATGTGCGCTGGCGCACCGATGGACCGAATCCAGTCGTCCACCTTGATCATTGCGCGCTTGATGAGATCGGCCGCGGTACCTTGCATCGGCGCGTTGATCGCGGCTCGTTCTGCTGCTTGGCGCCGAGTCACGTTCGCGGCGTTGATATCGGCTAGATAGAGCCGCCGGCCAAAAAGGGTTTCGACATAGCCGCGGCGCCGAGCCTCATCGCGCGTGCGGTCCATAAAAGCTTTTACGGCGGGATAACGCGCGAAGTATCGCTCGACATAGTCCTGCGCTGCCGCTCGATCGATCTTCAACTGACGCGAAAGGCCAAACGCGGACATGCCATATATGAGACCGAAATTGATGGCCTTCGCGTTACGCCGCATATCATCGGTTACCGTCTCCGGCGTCACGCCGAACACTTCCGCCGCGGTAGCGCGATGAATATCCGCATCCTCGGCAAATGCACGGATGAGGCCGGCGTCACCGGAAAGATGCGCCATGATGCGCAACTCGATCTGCGAGTAGTCGGCGGACACGATGCGGTACCCAGGTTCCGGCACGAACGCCTGACGTATACGACGACCTTCGGGCGTGCGGACGGGGATGTTCTGCAGATTCGGATCGGCGGAAGACAACCGTCCGGTCGCCGCGACCGCTTGGTGATAGCAGGTGTGTACGCGCCCGGTCGCGGGATTGATCATCCCGGGCAACGTGTCGATATAAGTGGACTTGAGCTTCGCGAAACTCCGGTGCTCCAGAAGCAGGCGTGGCAACGTATAGTCCAGCGCGAGTTCCGCGAGCACCCCCTCACTCGTCGACGGCTGGCCGGTTGGCGTCTTGCGCAACGCCGGAAGCTTCAACTTCTGGAACAGAATCTCTTGGATCTGTTTTGGCGAATCGAGATTGAACGGCTGCCCCGCCGCCGAGTGCGCCTCGCGCTCAATCTCGTGCAGCCGGTGCGCCAGCTCGATGCCTTGCGCGCGTAACATCTCGACGTCAATCCGTACGCCCGCGCTTTCCATCCGCGCGAGCACGGGCAGGAGCGGCAGCTCGATCTCCGTGTAGAGCCGTGCGAGCGCTTCATTTTCACTAAGCCGCGGCCACAAATATTCGTGCAGCCGCAACGCCACGTCGGCATCCTCGGCGGCATATATCGCTGCCTGCTCGATCGGCACGTCGCGGAAGTTGATCTGCCCCTTGCCCTTCCCGGTCAGCTCCTCGTACTGGATCGTTTTGTAGCCGAGATACCTCAGCGCCAGGCTGTCCACGTCGTGGCGCGAAGCGGTCGAATCGAGCACGTAGGACTCGAGCATGGTGTCATGACCGATACCGGCGATCCGCACACCGAAACGTGCCAGCACCTGCAAGTGGTATTTGAGATTGTGGCCCGCCTTGCGGCGCGCCGGATCCTGCAGAATCGGTTTTAGTCGCTCGAGTACCAGATCGCGCGAAAGCTGCGTCGGCGCGCCGGGATAAGCGTGCGCCAACGGCACGTATGCGCCGTGCCCCGCTCGATCAGTGAATGCCAGACCGATCAAGTCAGCTCGCTGCGCGTCGCTCGCCGTTGTCTGCGTGTGGATAACGATGAGCTCGGCGACGCCGAGGCGCGTGATCCAGTTGCCCAGCTGCTCGTCGGTGAAAATCGTATCGTAGCGAGCTGGCATCGTGGTCGCGGGTTCCGCGCGCGCCTGATCGGCGCGGCTGACACCGCCAAGCTCGGCCAGCCACGGGCGAAACTCGAAGCGCAGATACAGCTCACGCAGACGCTCGGTGTCTGGTGGGCGACGCTTTAACTCCATCGGACCGAGCGGCAATTCCACGTCACATTTGATGGTCGCGAGCTCGCGTGCGAGTGGCAAACGCGCGAGCCCGGCGCGCAAACTCTCGCCGACTTTGCCGCCGATATCGCCGGCGTGGCGCACCACGTCGTCTAGCGAGCCGTATTGTTGCAGCCATTTTGCCGCGGTCTTCGGGCCGACGCCGGGCACGCCGGGAATGTTGTCGACCGAATCGCCGACGAGTGCGAGGTAATCGACGATACGCTCGGGCGGGACGCCGAACTTTTCCACGACGGCGGCACGATCGTATAGCGTGTCCGTCATGGTATTCACCAACTCGATCTGCGCGTCGACCAGTTGCGCGATATCCTTGTCGCCGGTCGAAACGAGCGTGCGCATGCCGCGCGCCGACGCTTGGCGCGCCAGCGTGCCGATGACGTCGTCGGCTTCGACGCCCGCGATTTGCAATAACGGGAATCCGAGCGCTTCCACGATCTCGTGGATCGCAGGGACTTGCGCCGAAAGTTCATCCGGCATCGGTGCGCGATTCGCTTTGTATTCCGGAAACACATCGTCGCGAAAGGTCTTCCCGCTCGCGTCGAACACGACGGCCGCGTACGCCGGGTCGTAGTCGGACAGCAGCTTGCGCAACATATTCGTCACGCCGTAAATCGCGCTGGTCGGTTCGCCGCGCGAGGTTCTAAGGTCTGCATCGCTCATGGCGTGGAACGCGCGGTACAGATAAGATGATCCATCGACCAGCACGAGGCGGTCGGTGGCGCTAGCAGGCCTTTGCGCGGCTGAGTTCTTCGGCGCTGACGCGGAACCGGCTGTAACCGCCGCCGCAATTGTTACGAACGGTTTTTTTTGAGCCACGAATCAGGTGTCGCACGAGGATACATAACTGCGATTTTTCACACCGTTCACTATGGAAACGCCGAATCGCTATTATGCCCTGAGGAAGAGATTCGCGCGCCTGGCGACGCCGGATGTCGCATTCCTGCGGATCGCTGACCAAGCTGTCCGGCGCGTATTCATCTCCCTTCCGCTCTGGTTGGCGTTGCTCGGTTTTTGCGATTGGGTGAGCGCCGCCGATGCCCGCCCCGCGCCCCCTCCACCGCCACTGCCGGAACAAAGTTCGGCTCCGCCACCCGGGCGCGGCGACGATGGGTTCGAACCGGATATCACCGTTACCTCCAAGGGGACCGAAATACACGAAGAGTATCGGCACAACGGACAACTTTACATGGTCAAGGTCATTCCGGCTAAAGGGCCACCGTATTACTTGATTTACGACGAGCGTGGCAACGCGCGACATAGCGACCTTGAGCCTGACATCATCGCTCCCAGTTGGGTTATCAAACGTTTCTGAGTTCCATCGTCGGGTCGGCGTACGTCCGGGCGCCGTTATCCTGCTTTATGAATTTACCTGCAACGGAGCTATCATGCTCGCGTCCTTGGTGGGGGGATAACAATGGCACAAGGCCAAGGCTCGGACGTAACGGTATCGGAAACCGTCGGCGCGCAACTCGCTCGCGGTTTTCGCTGGAGTCGCGAAGGGCTCGCAGAGTTGCTCCGAGACGCGCCGTTGTGGATCGGCATGGCGATCTTGTACCTGCTCCCCGCGACGATCCTCGCCCGAGTCCCCTTCGCCGGTCCGCTGTTAGTGTTGCTGCTTTCACCGATGCTGCTCGCTGGCGTGGTGCTCAGCGCCCGCGATCCGAAGTTCACCACGCTCGGAGTCGGCGGAACGACGGTCGACCGGTGGATTATCCGTCCGGGTCGGGTGCTCTTCAGCGCGTTCGTCGATGAAAAGCGAATCTACCCCAGTGTGCTGCTTGGGATAGTCACGCTCGGGCTCGTCGTGCTGATGTTCATCACCGAATATCTCTTTGGGCTCGGCTCGTTAAGAAGTTTGCTGACCGCGTCGGCGCGCCACGCGGCTCCGTTGTGGTCGATCGCCCTCGGCTTGATCGGGGCGGCGATACTCCACGTGCTGCTTGTCATGGGGTTGCTCTACACGGTACACCGAACGATGCTTGGCGGGCGAGATCCGATGACCGGAATCGGGGAGAGTTTTGCCGCCTGCACGCGACAACCGTTCGCCTTCCTTGCCTTCGTGGGCCCGTTCGCGCTCCTTTGCACCTTCATCGTTGTGGCATTCGGCTTCTCCGGGATATTGGGTTACCTCCTGCTCTTCTCCGTGGGACTGATCGCGTTACCCACGTTCGTCGCCGCGACGATTTGTAGCTACCGCGAGATCTTCCCGTCGCCGAGCGGACCCTAATGGGCCGCGCCGAACATTTCGCGTCGCCCGATACAATGCCGCGATGACGGTACGCGTTTACTATGGCGCGGCGCTCGGGACTTACGGCTTTCCCGAGGGTCACCCGTTCGGTCCGGACCGCCTGGATGCATTTTGGCAAGAGCTGACGCGCCGCGGACTCGATCAGCGTGTGCAGCTGGCTGAGCCGGTGGCGTGCGTGCCGGACGAACTGCTGCGCTTTCACGTAGCTCCGTACGTCGAGAAGGTGAGGCGACAGTCGGCGAGCGGCGAGGGTTACCTCGACTACGGCGACACGCCGGCGTTTCCCGGCATATTTGAAGCGGGGTTGACGGTCGTCGGCTCGGTCTTGGACGCCGGGCGCGCGATCCTCGAGCGACGCTGCGACTCGGCGTTCGTCCCCATCGCCGGCCTGCATCACGCGCGGCGCGACGCCGCCGCGGGCTTTTGCGTGTTCAACGACATCGGCGTATTGATCGAGTGGTTGCGCGCGGAGCACGGCTTTAAGCGCATCGCCTATGTCGATATCGACGCGCATCACGGCGACGGCGTTTACTACGGCTTTGAGGACGACCCCGACGTTGTCGTTGCCGACATCCACGAGGACGGCCGGTTCTTGTATCCGGGCACCGGCGCCGCGAACGAAACCGGCATCGGCCTCGCTAAGGACACGAAGCTGAATATCCCGCTACCTCCCGGAGCGAACGACGCCGCGTTTCATGCGGTCTGGCCCGAGATCGAGGAATTCGTGCGCGCCGGCCGCCCGGAGTTCGTCATTCTGCAAGCGGGTGCCGACAGTATCGCCGGCGATCCGTTGACCCACATGCGCTTTACGCCCGACTCGCATCGCTATGCCGCCGAGCGCCTCGGCGTACTCGCGCGCGAACTCTGTCACGGCCGGTTTATCGGAATGGGCGGAGGTGGCTACGACCGCGCTAATCTCGCGGCCGCGTGGTGCGGCGTGGTTGAAGCGATGCTGCGGTAGCTCCGATCGGGCCCGCGCGATGCGCCGGCCCGCGTGCGGGCGACGGGACGTGTTAGTCGCGCGCGGCGCGCGCGGCTTTTAGCGCCGCGACGAGATTGCGTCCGCCGGACTTCGCTTGCGTCAGCGCCTTGTCCACCCGAGACAGCAGTTGCTCCAGGTCCTCGCCCTTCTGAAATTGGGTGACGCCGAGACTGATCGTCACTTGTACTTTGTTCCGGTTGATATCGGGCTTCGACCGGTGTACCGCGGTGCGCATGCGCTCGGCGATCTTGCGCGCCTGGGCGAGCCCGGTGTGAGGAAAAATGATGAGGAACTCCTCGCCGCCGTAACGTCCCACCTTATCCGGCATGCGCAGCGTCTCCGACAGCACCGCCGCAACATGGGCTAGCACTTTGTCGCCGGCCTGATGACCATGCGCTTCATTAATACGTTTGAAGTGGTCGATGTCCCCCATCGCGACCGAAAGTGGCGTGTCGTAGCGCTCGGCTTGCGCCATGGCATCGAGCAGGCTCACCGTGATGCCGCGGCGATTCATGATTCGCGTCAGCGCATCGGTGATGGCGAGCTGGTTCGTATCGGCACGATCGACGCCGCGTTGCCGCTCGCCGCCGAGCGGCTTTCGCAGCAGCCAATAAACCGGAAACGCGAGCAGGACCGCTAAGATCGCCGCATTGAGCAAGACCGCGAGGGACGGATCGCGCGAAGCACCGTAGGCGTACAGGACCGAGACGATTAAGAGCTCGAGTACGAAGGCGACGCCGGCGATGGCGAGCGTGGCCCGGAGTGCGGTGATGCCCTGCTGTGTCGCTGCTTTCAAGCTGTCTCCACTTCAGGCGTGGACCTTGTTATTAGCGTCGCCGTCCGTGGCGCAAGCTTGGGCTAACTATAGACTATGTTCGCTAACGTTGTTGACCGCGCGCCGACAACGGGCAGTTTACACGGCCTGCAATCGCGCGTAAGCCAACACCAACCACTTCGCCCCCGCGGTTTCGAAATTGACCTGCACCCGCGCGTGCGCACCCGCCCCCTCGTAGTTCGTCACCACGCCCTCGCCGAATATTTCGTGGCGCACGCGGCTCCCGAGCCGCATGCCGTTCGGCCGCCCCAACTCCATGTCCGTCGCCGCCGGCCGCGGACGAGTTAGCACGGGTTGGGCGCGCAGCTCCTCGATCAACGACTGGTCGATCTCCCCGAGAAACCGCGACGGGCTGGTGTAGTGCTCGCTTCCGTGCAATCGGCGCACTTCGGCGAAAGTGAGGACCAGCCGCTGCTTGGCCCGGGTCATGCCGACGTAGCACAGCCGGCGCTCTTCCTCCAAACGCCCGGTCTCCTCGAGCGAGCGCTGGTGCGGGAACAGACCCTCTTCCAGGCCGGTGAGAAACACGACCGGAAACTCCAAACCCTTCGCCGCGTGCAAACTCATTAGCTGCACGCTGTCTTCCCACGCCTCGGCCTCGCCTTCGCCCGCTTCGAGCGCGGCGTGCGCCAGGAATGATGCAAGCGGGTCGAGTCCATCAATCTCGTCGGGGACGTAATTGCGCACCGCCGTTACCAGCTCTTCTAGGTTCTCGACCCGCGCTTCGCCGCGCTCGCCTTTCTCCTTCTTGTAGTGCTCGAGCAGCGTGCTGCGCGCCAGCATGTGCTCGACCTGCTCGCCGAGCGTCAGGCTCGCGGCCTCCTCGGCGAGCCGGTCGATCAGATCCAGGAACGCCTTGAGCGCGAGACCCGCGCGCGCCGTCAACGCGTTGGTCGCAACGGCTCGCTGCGCCGCTTCCCACAGCGACTCATTAGCGGTCTTCGCCGATTCGCGCAACGTCTCCAGCGTCTTCAAACCGATGCCACGCGTCGGCACGTTCGCCACGCGCTCGAACGAGGTGTCGTCGTGGCGGCTGGCGACAAGGCGCAGGTATGCAAGCGCGTCCTTGATCTCGGCGCGCTCGAAGAAACGCAGGCCGCCGTACACGGTGTACGGGATCGCGGCGTTGATCAGCGTCTCTTCGAACACGCGCGACTGCGCGTTCGAGCGGTACAAAACGGCGATCTCGGATCGACGGCCGCCATGCTGACACCACTCCTGAATGCGCGCGATGACGAAGCGCGCCTCTTCGAGATCGTTGTATGCGGTGTACAGTTGGATTAGGTCCCCGTCGCCACCGGAGGTCCAAAGCTTCTTGCCGAGACGGCCGCTGTTGTGATCGATGATGCTGTTTGCCGCCTTCAGAATATTTCCGGTCGAGCGGTAGTTTTGCTCCAGACGCACGACGCGAGTGCCCGGATGATCCGTCTCGAAACGCAGGATGTTCTCGACCTTCGCTCCGCGCCAACCGTAGATCGACTGATCGTCATCGCCGACCACGAACAAGTTGTCGTGCCCGCCGGCGAACTCCTTGAGCCAGGCGTACTGAATGCCGTTGGTGTCCTGGAACTCGTCGACGAGCACATGGCGAAAGCGTTGCTGGTAGTGCGCGCGCAGCCGCTCGTTGTCGCGCAGTAGCTCGTACGCGCGCAGCAGCAGCTCGGCGAAGTCGACCAGCCCCGAGCGCCGGCAGGTTTCCTCGTACGCCTTGTAGATGCGCAGGTGCTCGCGGTTTTGCGGATCGGCCGGCTCGCCGAGTTGCGCGGGACGGCGGCCTTCCTCTTTGTGATGATTGATAAACCACTGCGCCTGGCGCGGTGGCCAATAGGCTTCATCGAGGCTGAGACTCTTCAGGACGCGACGGATGAGGCGGTGCTGATCGTCGCTGTCCAATATTTGAAAGCCTTGCAACAAATCCGCCTCGCGCCAATGGAAGCGCAACAATCGGTGCGACAACCCATGGAAGGTTCCGATCCAAAGCCCACCGAGCGGAGCTTGCAGCATCCGTTCGATGCGCGAGCGCATCTCCGCCGCCGCCTTGTTCGTGAACGTCACCGCCAGTATCGCGTGCGGCGATATTCCCTCAACGCCGACCAGCCAGGCGACGCGGTGCGTCAGCACGCGTGTCTTGCCGCTGCCGGCGCCCGCGAGCACCAACAACGGACCCGGCGGCGCCGCGACGGCTTCGCGCTGCGGCTCGTTCAGATCGTTAAGAAGATGGGAGACATCCATGCGGTAACCGCAAATGATATCAGGGGCTGCGGGTCCGGCGAGAGGGAAGAGGCCGCGTCGGTCTACGATTTCGCTTTTCTTGGCACAAGAAACCGTTTATAAGTCGCGGGGAACGAGCGCGCGCGGAACAACGGCATCGGGCCGCGACGCGCGCGCTCGACGGAGCACACATGAAGAGCGAACGCCGCGACACGCCGCGCATTCCGATCACGCTCGATACCATTCTCAAATACAACAACCACGACTACCAACACTCCATCACGCGCGACATCAGCTTGGACGGTGCCTTTATCGACACCAAGGGGAACGAGCCCCCGAGTAAGGGATTGATGGAGCTGGCGATCAAGCTGCCGACCAACGGAATGCCGAAGTACCATCGCTTCCACGGGGAGATCGTGCGCACCACCGGCAACGGCGCGGCACTGCTGTTCGATCGCGTGGAAACCGATTCCTACGCCGCGCTGCTCGATCTGGTCTTTTCCCGCCAAGGCCGGGGGTTGTGGTAACCGCCGAGCAGCGTACGAAGCACCTGCACACCAAACGATTCCCCGTAGTCCGACAGTCGTCCGATCGAACGCCGGCACCCGGCGCCAAGTCTCATCCGCGACGAGCAATTGCCATAATTTCCAGCGCACGCCGAATCAAACCCAGACCGGAAAAATCACCTTGAGGACTTTCGATTCTCTCGCCGGTCGGTGCGAGCCTT
>JBGPCS010000013.1:0-16376 GCA_041481875.1 Sulfurifustaceae bacterium | reverse complement strand
CTCGATCCGAAACTACTCGAGCTCGAAATCACCGAAGGCATGGTCATGCACAACGCCGATCGCGCCGCGACGCTACTCGCCGCGATCAAGTCGATGGGCGTGCGCCTCGCGATCGACGACTTCGGCACCGGCTACTCCTCGCTCGCGCAGATCAAGCGCTATCCGCTCGATACGTTGAAGATCGACCGCTCGTTCATCCACGACCTGCCGCAGGACGCGGAAGACAAAGCCATCACCGAAGCGATCATCGCCATGGCGAAGACGCTCGACCTCACCGTCGTCGCCGAAGGTGTGGAGACGCGCGAGCAGCTCGAGTTCCTGCGCTCGCTCGGTTGCGATCAGGTGCAAGGCTACTACTTCAGCAGACCCATCGAAGCGGACCGAACCGCGCAACTGTTGCGCCAGCAGGGCATGTTGCCGAATTAGGCTAGGGAACCTCTGATTAAGTGAACATTCACCGCAAAGGGCGTAAAGGACGCGAAGAAAAACATGAGATTTATCGAGAAAACCCTTTGCGTCCTCTGCGCCTTTGCGGTGAGAAATAGTTTTGGGACTTATTCAGAGCTTCCCTAGGGAAGCTCGATCAATTCGTTTGTTTGTCATTCCCGCGAAAGCGGGAATCTAATTTATCGCAGTGAAACTGGATTCCCGCTTTCGCGGGAATGACAGAGACTTAGTCAGAGGTCCCGGATCGGAACTCTATTCCGGTTGAAACCGATGTAGCTCAAGCTCGCCGATGACCGAACGGTGCTTGGTGCCGGCTGTCGGTAACGTGGTGCCGTGACCGCGACTGCGTTGTCGTCCCGTGTGCCCGGTGCTACCATCGTGCTACCCAAGACGTAACCGCCCTCATGGCCGCGACCACAACCCTCAAGCTGCCCGACAAGCTGAAAGTCCGCATCGCCCGCCTCGCCAAGCAGACCGGACGGACACCGCACAGCCTGATGCTGGAGGCGTTGGAGCGTGAAGTGACGCGCGAGGAACGGATGCGGGAGTTTGTGCGCGAAGCGCTAGCTTCGGATACGGGCGTCGAAGAAGGCGCGGCGGTCTATCGGGCGGAAGATGTACATGCTTGGCTCGATCGCCTGGCCCGCAATCCAAAGGCGGCGCGGCCGAAAGCGTGGCGCCGGTAGTTTACGCAGGGAATGCGCTGGCCAATTTGCAGCGGGCTTTTGTTTTTTTAGCGGAACACGATCCAGGCGCGGCGGCGGACGCTGCAGCCGCGATTCGTAGAGCCGTCGAAACTCTTTCGGAGCATCCACTGATCGGCCGCCGCACCGAAGGTGAGTTGCGCGAGCTGGTGATTTCCTACGGAAGGACCGGTTATGTCGCGCTATATCGCTTCCTGCCCGAGCGTAGCGTGGTTCGCGTGTTGGCGATTAGACATCAGCGCGAGCTAGATTTTCCGGACTGAAGCGACCCGGAAGGACAGAAGTTCGACGCGGCGATGAAAGCGCACGAGAAGATTTTACGAAGGCACCGTTTGGCGTTGTTCAACTCGTAGTTGCCATGAGTAGGCGGAGTTTCACGCCTGCACAGGAATTTCACCGGTTAGCGCAGTCGTGCGGCAACTCGATCGGCGCAGCTCAATCGTTCTCGGCTTCCTCTCTCTCGGGATCTTAGTGTGTCCCGGCACGTCACCGAAGGGGGTACGTTATACTGTTCGCCGAAATTTCTACCCGCAACGAAACGGATAAAGGCGAGGACGTAAGTATGGGCGCACAGTGGAAAGCGAAGGGCCGGGAAGCGGCGGCCAACGCGAAGGGGCGGCTTTTTACCAAGCTCGCGAAGGAGATCATGGTGGCCGCGCGTGCCGGCGCGGACCCGAATATGAATTCGAAACTGCGCCTCGCGATGGAGCAGGCGAAGAAATCGTCCATGCCTAAGGACAGTATCGAGCGGGCGGTCAAGAAGGGTGCGGGTCTCGCGGGCGAAGGGGTGAACTATGTGAAACTCACTTACGAGGGTTTCGCGCCGCACCGGGTGCCGGTCATTGTCGAGTGCTTGACGGACAACTCGAACCGCACCGCTGGCAATATTCGCGTGCTGTTTCGTCACGGACAGTTGGGCGCCGAGGGCTCGGTGTCCTGGGATTTCGACTATCTCGGAATGATCGAGGCAACTCCCGAATCGAAAGCCGCGGACGCGGAATCGGCGGCCATCGAAGCGGGCGCGCGCGACCTCGAGCCGGCGGAAGACGGCGCCACACTATTCCTCACGGACCCGTCCGATCTTGACGCGGTGACCAAAGCATTGCCGGCGCATGGATTCATGGTGCAGTCGGCGCAATTGCGTTACCGGCCGAAAAATCCGGTGACACTCACCGACGCGCAACGCGCGGAAGTCGAGGCGTTCTTGGAAGCCATCGATGCCGACGATGACGTGCAAGAGGTTTATCCGGGGCTGGCGGGCTAGTGGCGCTGAAGCTGGGCGTGGGTTCGTTCCCTGATGCCGGAGTACATGCGTATTAGAAGCTCCAAGGAGATGAGATGAAAAATTCCAAATTTCGACCGTCGATGTGTTTTGTCGGTACGATTGCGATCACCGTCGCCGTCGGCCTCGCAGGTTGTCAACAAAAGTCCGAGCCGGCGGCCGCGACGCCGTCGGGCAATGCGGCGCCCGCGTCGGCGAATCCGGTGCCGGCGCCTGCCGCCGATCAATCTATACCGACGATCGCATCGCTTAAGGTAACGGTGTCATTGAGTCCGACGATGGCGAAGCAGGCAGGGCCGAACGATACCGTGTTTATCTTCGCGCGCGCCGCGGACGGTCCGCGCGTGCCGTTGGCGATTGTGCGCAAGCAAGTGAAGGATCTGCCCGCCACCGTCGTCTTGGACGACAGCAGTGCGATGAGCCCGACGATGAGATTGTCGAGCGTGTCTGAAGTGATTGTGGTTGCGCGCGTGTCAAAGTCCGGCGAAGCCATGCCGAAAGCGGGCGACTTGGAAGGAACGAGCGCGCCGGTTAAGGTCAGCGCCGGGGTCGTCGCAATCAGCATCGCTAATGTAGTGGCCGGCCGATAGAAACGGCGCGGCAATCCGAGCGAAGACCTGAGGCCGGATCTTGCGGGCGTGATCGGTTTGAACAGAAACGGCGCGACCGACGAACGATCAACTGGACGGCGGAGCAGATGACAGAAGAAGAAGGATATTCAGGCCGCCGTCCGTTACGCATTAGCGTGCCGCGCGCGATATCTGCATCCATTTTCTCGCCAGTGACCTCTCACTCGCCAAAGGAAGCGCCGCCGCTTGCAGTCGCGTCTCTTGCCACGACGGCGCGGGCGGTCGCTTCCGGCGTGCTGTTGCTGATCGTTTGCGCGGCGCGCGCCGACGAGCCGTTGTTCGATTCGCGCGGACTTCTCGAAAGCTACGAGCCGAATACGATCGGATACACGAAGGATAGCGACGACGTCGGATTCATGGATTTCAAGATCTCGGTGAAGTACCAGATCTTCCCCGACGAAGTCTATCGTCATGTCGGCCGCGACGAGCGCGCGTACTTCGCGTTCACCGGCCGATTCGGTCAGTACCTGGGGACGAGGGATTCATCTCCGGTGGTCGGCAAGCGGTTCAATCCCAAACTATTCTGGCGCCACGCCACGAAATGGGAGCCCGGGCATGAACCGTCGGACTCCAAGACCTCGGAGGAGCAGGCCAAAGAGCGCCCGATGGAATATCTGGACTTTGCCTTGGCGCACGAATCGAACGGGCAATCGATCAACACGCCGGAGCAGTTCCAGCAGGCACGGGCGCAGGCGCAGCGGCCCGAATTCGCCAACGACAACATCAGCCGGGGTTGGGACTATTTGGAATTCACGTGGAAGAAGGTTCCGTCGGTGGACGAAAATCACCGGCTATCGACCTACCTGACTTTGAAATATTTTCTCCCGCACGGACCGTTCCAGGGTAGGCCCGAGGAGTTCAACGTCTGGGAAACCGATCCCGAAGGGAAGCCGCGCAAAAGCGTGAACGGAGTCGTTGGAATGGCGAAGTACCAGAAGAAATGGAATGCGAAGGATTGGTTCAGCGATCCCAAGTTCGCGCTCGTTTACGAGACCGGGTACCTCGATCCATTCAAGTACAACACCGTGCGCGTGGAGGCCGGTGTGAAAGTGCTGAAACTTCCCGTCACCTTGTGGGGGCAGTACGGATACGGCAGCGATCTCGCGCAGTACTACAAGAAGGTATCCTCATGGGGCCTGGAGCTGGAGATTGGCAGCTTCTGAATGTCGACCCGGACGATTTGCCCTGTTCTCGCCGACGGGCAGGAGACGACATGAAAGAAGAAGCGAGGCGCGGCGACATTCGTATCGACAAGTGGCTTTGGGCGGCTAGGTTATTCAAGACCCGCACCCGCGCGGCGGAAGCGCTGGCGAGCGGCAAGGTCAAGGTGAACGGCGAGCGGGCGAAGGCGGCTAAAGCCATACGGGTGGACGATGAGCTACGCGTTCGCGTCGGTTTTAGCGAATACGCGCTGCGAGTGCTGGCTCTGTCCGCGCGGCGCGGCTCGGCCGCGGAAGCGGCCTTGCTCTATGCCGAGCACGCCGAAAGCAAGGCGGCGCGAGAGGCGCTCGCCGCTCAGCGGCGCGCCCAATCGATCGGTCCTCCTCGTGACGCGGGGCGCCCGAGCAAGCGCGCGCGCCGCGAGATCATTCGACTCAAACACGGGAGCGATCGGTGACGGGTCCGACTACGAGTACCGGGAGTCTGGATAAATGCTGAAGGGTATTGCACGCTTGGGATCTCTTCCCCCGCTGACGGTCGCGCTGATAATTGTCAGCGTGGTGTTTTCCCTTGCCTCGAACTTGGGTTCGTCACTCGATGCCTTGCTGCCGTTTCTCATCGCGACACCGGGCAAGAGTTGGTTGGCGAGTTTGCGCGCCGGTGAAGTATGGCGGTTGCTGACGCCGATATTCATTCACTTCGGGATATTGCACCTGGCGTTCAACATGCTGTGGCTGTGGGACCTCGGTGGATTGCTCGAGCGCCGGCGCGGGCCGTGGTTTCTTTCGGGCTTTGTGGCGGCTGTGGGAATCGCGGCGAACCTTGCGCAATATCTGATCGCCGGTTCGCCTTTCTTCGGCGGTATGTCCGGTGTGGTGTATGGGCTGCTTGCTTATATCTGGATGCAGGGCAGGTACAACCCGCGATTCGGATACGTGCTGAACAATCAGGTCGTCGTGATGATGCTGGTCTGGTACGTCCTCTGTTGGACCGGCTTGCTCGGCCCGATCGCCAACTGGGCGCACACGGCCGGCTTGCTGTTGGGCGTGATTTGGGGCTACTCGGAACGCAGCGGCCGATCGTTCGCGGCGTGACGCGGCAAACTTTCGCGTCGGTGTCGCCACTTTCAAATCGCGGATGTATTGCCGGGTTTAACGACTCGGGAGTATCCTCATCGCGCCTCGCGCGGAAGATCGGTAGCTTTTGAATCCCGAGCCGCGATTTGCGATCGGCGTTAGTTGGTTCGACCCGCAGTTTCTCACTTCAACCGCGACCAAAGGAGTTTGAACATGAAACGGAATTCTGTCGTTTCCCTTCTTTTTGTCTTACTGATCGTCTGCGCGACGACGATTGCGCACGCGGCTTCGCTAAAAGTCGCGCTCTACCCTTATGTGCCCCGATACGATCAGTTCAAAACCGCGATCGAGCAGAAATGGAAGGCGGTCGAGCCCACGGTGCCGATTGTTTGGGTTCCGAAGAACGAATGGGACGGCGGTTACAACATGAACCCGGATGTCAGTTACGACGTTTACGTTTTCGATGCGATCAACGTCGACTACTTCCGAATCAGCAATTGGCTCTTGGGGCTACAGCCAGCCGAGGTCGACAATTTCGACGATTACGTCGCCTATGCGGCCAACGGCGTAAAGAGCGGCGGGCTGATCTACGCCATGCCGCAATTGGGCTGCGGGAGTATTTTGTTTTATGAAAAAACCGACAGCGCGTTGGCAAACGCGACCACGCTGAGCGCGGTCACGTCGGCGCTCGGGAGTTGTTCGTACTACGGTCAGACGCCCGCGGCTAAAACCGGATTGATGATGGATCTATCCGGCGGGACGACGAACGCAACGACCTATGTAGAAGGCGTCCACGAACGCTTGAATCAATATCCGATTCCATTGCCGCAGAACCCCTCGCAGGTGGACAAGAACAGCATTGCCGCCGTGCAACAGGTCCTTGCCACGTCGAGCTTCGGGAATGCGTACTACTCCGGCGCCAACGACTACCAGCGCGCCGCTTGGTTCAACGCCGGGTTGGGACGGGCATATATCGGATTTACGGAATCGATGTCGCAACTGAGCGCGCAGCGTTTGGGGCAAATCGCGTTCAAGCCGATGCCGTGGTCGAACAATGCCCAGGGCAATCAGTCGCCGCTGTTTTATTCCGACGTCATCGGGATCAACCCCGCCACGGTGGGCCGCGGCAACAGAGCCTACGCCGTGAAGCTCGCCAACTTGATGGCATCGGCCGACGTGATGGTTGCGTCGATCGGACCTTATAACGCGCAGGGCCCGCAATATCTCATGCCCGTGCGCAATAGCGTTTTCAAAACGCTGGGGGCGAACGATCCTGTGTACCAAGCGATGTACAACATGGTAAACAGCTCGACGCCGATTCTGTTCAATTTGGGGCCCGGCTCCAAAGCCTGGTTGAGCGGCATGAAATCGAACATCCGCAACATGATCATCGCGGACCCGGCATGCTATACGGACTTCAACGCCGGTCCGATCGCGAGCAACGCCGCAGCTCAGACGATTTGCCCCGCCAGGTGCAGCAGTCATGGCGGCTGGAGCGGTCAGTGGACGACGACGGTTCCGGGGGTCACGTCCGTGTGCGGCTGCAATACCCCGAGACGTTGAAGCAGCCCGCCGCCGCTGGCTGCTCAATTCCGAACGTGACGATGGCGTGATCGTTTATCTGCACGGCTTCAACAGCGGCGGTACGTCCGCCAAGGCGACATGGTTGCGACAGCACCTGCCCGAGACGACGGTGCTGTCGCCGACCTATCCGGCGCACGCGGCGGATGCGGCGCCAAAGTTCTTGCGCGACTATTTGGCGCGCGTGCGCCGAGAGCATCCGCAAGATAGGAGGACGCTCCTCGTCGGAAGCTCGATGGGCGGCTTCTGGGCGCGGTGCCTGGCGCCGGACCTTGGTGCCGCTATCGCGCTTATCAATCCGGCCATGCATCCCGAGACGGATCTCATGAAGTTTGTCGGTTTGAATGAGAACGAAGCGACGGGCGAAGAATACGTCTTGACCATGGAACAGGTCGAAGCGCTCGCGCGCTACAAAGTCGGGAAGTGCGATCCCAACGTGCCGACACTCGTGCTGCTGGATGAAGCGGACGAGGCGCTCGACTATCGCGAAGCACAGGCGTTTTACCGCGACTGCGGCCGCGTCATCGTCTATCCCGGCGGCTCGCACCGTTTCGATCACCTGGCCGAGGCGTTACCGGAAATTCGGCGGTTGCACGATGGTCTGTGAACGTGACACGTTCCCCCGTCCGGCCTGTATCTGTTCTACACTCGGATGACTAAATCAACGATAAATGGGGAGTCGCGGTTTGAAACGCAGCCTTGCCTTCTTGCTTTCGACGCTAACGCTGGTAGGAGGGCACTTTATCAATCGACGCTGGGATCGCGCGCTGCTGCTGTTCGTTGTGCTGGCGCTGTGGAGCGTCGGCGTTTACGTCCTCACGGTCGCGCAGGTTTGGGACACGCCGACGGAGGGCGCGTTGCAAGATGCGGCGGTTCTCTTCTCCCTGCCCTGGAAGATTCACCTCGCGGGCGTGGCGGTATTGTGGATTGCCGGCCTCGCCGTTACTTCGATCGATGCGAGGCGTTCGGATATCTCCCCGCCATATCGCTGGACGGTCTCCGGCGTGGTGGGTGCCGTGGGACTCAGCATGCTTTCGTTCGGGTTGTTGCTGGTGCCGCTGATGCCGCTGTTGTTCGTGACGGTATTCATTGAGTACTTCGCCGACTCGTCGGACCTGCTCCCCGGTTCCATTTCCATCAGCCAGCGCGACCGGCACTTTTACCACTATGTCAATCTGGGGCGCGGCTCCGACGCGCCGCGCGAACCGGGCAAGCTGCCGAGCGGAGATGGGTATTTGCGCGGACAGTTCATCTACGAAGGTCGGCCGGCGGCCGGCGTAACGCTGACTCTCGGGTTGAACGGAAAGTACGAGACCGAGCGCCTGACGACGGACGATAACGGCATATTCGCGGTTCGATTGCCGCGCGGGGAATGGACGGTCAACCGGCTGGTGACACACGAATGGGTCGATCGGCCGACGACCGATGGCTTCGTCATCGTCAGCGGCACCGAGCCCAAGCTCGTCGCCGGCCGATACAACCGGTATTACTGGGCGGACCGCGAAGGTGTGAAGGTAACGGCGACCGATCAGCCCGGCGTGCCGCAGTTGAATCTCGCGATACGCAGCCGCATCGCCGTGACGTGGCCAAGGGAAAACGCCAAGCGCACGCCGACTACGCTCGCCGACGGCGCGATCGCGTGGGACTCCTACCCGGGCGCGGAGACGTATCTGCTGCGGATTGACGAGCTGAAGCGCGAGGGCCAAACGACGACAATGCACGAGGTGACGACCAAGCTTCTTGCGGGCGCGACGCAGTTCGCTTTGGCGGGGCTCACCGCCGTACCCGGCGAAGAAGAACAGGAGTACCGGGCCGCGGTGACGGCGTTTGCGAAGGACGGCTCGTTCTTGAGCGAATCGCAGGGGCGGTTCGACAGACTGACATTCGTGTTGAGCGACAAGCAGCGGCTCGTGCGAGACGAGGAGCAAGCGGCGCTCAACAAATCGCTGAACGCCGACGCCGTTCAAGAGCTGCGCGCGAACAATCGCCGTATCGAAGCGGTGGAGGTGTTGGTACAGGATGGGTTGTTTCGCGAAGCCGAGAAGGCACTCGAGAAGATCAAAGGTCGGGTTGATCCGGGCAAGAAGACCGCGGTCTTCGGCTATTTACTGGCTAAGCGCGGCCGCTGCCCGGAGGCCAATCGGCTATTCGCGAAAGCGCAATCCGAAGCGGGAAGGAACTGCGTACCGGACTACTACCGTGCGGCATGTAAGCGGTAACCGGCGGCCTTCTTTTATTTGGTGCACAAAGCCGGAAAGTGTGTATAGTCACAGTCCGCAGCACTTGCACCCGTGATCACTTCGGAAGGTTTCCTGGTTCATTTTCATCACCCACCGTCAGTGTCCCCGTCAAGATTACTGCACCCACAAACTGAGCAAAGGTGATTTTCAATGGTTAAAGGAACCGTGAAGTGGTTTAACGATGCCAAGGGTTTCGGCTTCATTACGCCGGATGACGGCGGTAAGGATGTGTTCGTACATCACTCCGCTATTCAAGGCACCGGCTTCAAATCGCTGGCGGAAGGGCAGAAGGTAACGTTCAATCTCGAGCAGGGTGCGAAAGGCCCGTCGGCCGGCAATGTGACGCCGGCCTAGTCGCCGACAACCGCGGTAACGAAAAATCCCGCCGCTGGCGGGATTTTTTTTGCGTCGAGAATTCCCGCCGGACAAGATGTCGAGTTCGCCAGTTGCTTGCGACGCGGGCGCACGGATCGCATTGACGCACGGCGAGGCATAGCCGATGCTTTTGACGCGTATATTCCGGTTGTCTCCATCGACACCGCTAGTGCCGGAATGCGTGTGCCGCGGAATACCCATGAGGCGGCGGCCCGAATGAAACTCGATCGGCGTTTCAAGATGCTTGGAGTGTCACGATGGATTCACTGCTGCAAGACGTCACGGTACTCGACTTCTCGGAATATATCGCCGGACCCTATTGCGGGTTTCTGCTGGCTGACATGGGCGCGCGTGTCATCAAGGTCGAACCGCCGGACGGAGCGGAGGAGCGCCGCTTAGGCGGCGCGGTCACGCGCTATCGCGGCAACACGCGCATGTCGCTGGCATTCAATCGCGGCAAGGAGAGCCTGAGTGTCGATTTGCAACGGCCGGAGGGCCGCGAAATCATCTACCGTCTCGCCAAAGACGTCGATGTCGTCGTGCAGAATTTCGTTCCCGGCGCCGCGCAAAAGCTGGGGATCGACTACGAGACGTTGTCGAAGCTCAATCCGCGATTGATATTCTTGTCGAGCACGGCGTTTGGCGAAGTTGGACCATACCGAAGGCGCAAGGGCTTCGACATCATCGCGCATGCGGCGTCGGGCGTGATGTCGAGCTACGCGGATGAAGGCGGCGCGCCGCGTGCACCGGGCGGCATTCCTTACATCGACATCGGCACCGGCATGCTCAACGCACTGAGCATCGTCGCGGCACTCTACCATCGCCGCAACTCCGACGAGGGGCAAAAGATCGAGACTTCGCTTTTTAGCACCGGCATGGCGTTGCAGGCGGTGCATATGATTCACGTGGACGCGCTGGACGCCGAGCGGCACGCGGAGGAAGTCGAGACACTCAAGACCGCCCATCGCAATGGCAAGAATCACACCCAAATCATCGATCGGTTCGCCGAGATGCGATTGCGCGCCGACCTCCCCGATACCACGCGTCCGATCGAAGTGCCCGATTGTTGGCATCGTCCGACGGACCGACAAACCAGCCCCTATTATCGCGTGTACCAAACGGGCGATGGGTATATCAGCGTCGCGGCGCTCAATCGTGGGCTGCGCGAGAAAGTTTGCGCGGCGCTACAAATAGTCGACGAACACGTCGACAAGGACAGCGGCGAGGTTTCCGATGAAGCGTATTTCAAGCGCAGAATCATGATGCGCACGATCGAGCAGCGTTTAAAAACCGAGCCGAGCGAGCATTGGCTGCAGAAGCTGGAAGCGGCCGGCGTACCCTGCGGTCGCGTGAACTACAGCTCCGATCTATACACCGATCCGCAGGCACAGGCGCTCGGTATGGTGTGGGAGCTGGCGAATCGCGATCTCGGCACATACAAAGCGTCCGGGCATCCCATTCGATTTTCCAAAACGCCGGTCGCGGCGTCCAAAGGCGCGCCGTCATTGGGCGAGCATAGCGTCAACGTCTTGCAACAATTCGGCTACAGCCCGGAGCAAATTGCATCGCTTAGGCGCGATGGAATCGTGAGGTAAGTTTGGATCTCGCGCTTGCCCAAGCCACTATTTGATGTTGAAGACGGAGACGAACTGGTCGCGGTCGTCGGTGGGTTCTTGTCCGACGTCGCGAGGCAAGTACCGGTCGGCCGCTAGTCTCGATTGCCGGCGGTATCGCCGCGCCGACGCGGCGGGTGCGAAGAACGTCCGCGTCCGGTACGTTACAACGTCTCGCTTAACCAATTCCCGCCGAGCTTGATCGATTTTTGAATCAACGCTTCCGTCGTCTTTAGAAACTCGGTTTCCTTCATCCCCCGCGGCAGCTCGGCGACGCCGAGGGAAAGGGTGATCTTCATCGGTGCCGCAGCTTCGCCGACGGCGAGTGAAATCGGGACGGTTCGGACGGCGTCTTTGAGTCGGGCGGCGAGCTGGCGCGCGGCGTCGAGGTTGCAATCGGGCAAGAAAGCGAAGACGTAGCGGTTCTTGTCGATCGCGAGAATATCGGTCGGGCGCGTTTGCTCGAGCATCCACGGGCCGATGGTTTGCAAGACGCGCAGGCCGGAGCCGACGCCACGTTCCTTGATGATGTGCTCGAGGTTGTCGATCGAGAATGCCGTGACCGCGAGCGGTTTGTCGCCCAGGATGTAGCGGGCAACGAGGCGCGGGTACATCGTGCTCATCCAGTGCTCGTTGTGCAGCAGGGTTAGCTCATCGATGTAAGGTTGCTTCGCCGATGCGCCGCCGGAGCGTGCGCCCACATGCAAGCAGTTGTCGCCGCGGATGTAGCTCGCGAGCAAGATCGAGTAGTTACGTGCGAAGGAGTGGGAGCGTTTGGCGCACTCATCGAGCGCGGTGAGATCGATCGACAAGATGTGCGATATTTCGGTTGCGATCACGGCGTGACTCGCAGCTTGCATGGTGAGCGCCGAGCGCAGGCCGGTTGAATGGCCGACGTCGGCAACGCCGATCGGCCGTTTGTCGTTGGTGGGGGCGTACAGGCGCAGCTGGCCTTCGATCACGATAAATAGCTTGGCGTTGATCCGGCCGGGCGCAACTAAAATATAACCCGGTACGGCGTGGATCGATTCGCAACGCGCCGCCATGGTCTCGAGCTCCGGTCCATCGACGCCGCGGAAAAGCTCGAGCTTGGCGAGTTCCGCCGGCTTCGCCGGTTCGGTGCTGGTCGATTCAAGATTTCGCGGTACGCCTTCGCGGAACGCCTCTTCAACGAAGTCGAGGTCTAGCTCGGCGAGCTCGACGACTTCGATGCCGTCGAGCGAGTAGACCCCGCCTGACGAAGGTGAGGAGTTTGTCACGAAGCCCTCTGCGTTTCTGCCTATATACAAAGATAAGCCATAGCGGGAGTTTGGCTAGTTGGCGCGCCCGATGTCGCACTTATGGACGACTTTGCATCGCCTCGGGCGTCGACCGCTTGGCCCCGAGGCGGAATCCCGGCGCACGCAACCGGCGGCCGCGGCTGAGATCGCGTTCCACCCGCGTTCCTCGCCGTCGCAGGTTCGGTGCTCGAGTTCGAACGAGCGCCCGCGACGTCGTAACATACTTTGTCGAGTACCATTGGATCGTAAGGGCATATCCTCGATGCCACGTTCGCGTCCCGCTCGAACCGTTTCCCGACGAAGGCGCCGGCGTCGCTTTCGCCTGCGAAACCTCTTGCCGAGCGCCCGGCTGCGCCGGCGCTGGTTTCGGCGGCTGCGAGCGGCGCCGTTCTCGGTGCAGTCGATCCTGGGTTTTATCGTCGTCGTGACAGTCTGGTTCGCCGTCAACGCGGTGTATCAAGTGATCCGCAAGCCGGCGGAGCTTTTCTTTCCGGTGAGCGGCGCGCTGGCCAAGGCGCCATCCGAAACGTGGCGGCGATACGAGCCGATCTTCCGCGCGCACTCGACCGCCGCCGTCACGCCCGATCTCCTCGCGGCGCTGGCGCAGATCGAGAGCACCGGCAATCCGGTTGCGCGCACGTATTGGCGTTGGTCAGCGACGTGGGAGCCCTTCAAGATGTACCGGCCGGCGTCGAGCGCCGTCGGGATGTACCAGATTACCGACGCGACGTTCCGCGAGGCAAAACGCTACTGCATTCACAATCACGCGGTGGTGGAGGATGGACCGTGGAACGATCTGCGGTCGTGCTGGTTCAACGATCTCTACACGCGCGTCGTGCCGAGCCACGCGGTCGAGCTCACGTCGGCACTTCTCGATCGCGGCGTCGCGCGCACGCTGGAGCGATGGGGGCTTGTCACCGCGACGCTCCAGCAGAAGCAAAACTTGGCTGCGGTGATTCACTTGTGCGGCGCCGCCGCGGGCGACGCGTACGCGCGGCGCGGCTTCCAGCTGATCTCGGGCCAGCGCTGCGGCGACCACGACGCTGCGCGCTATCTCGCGCGGATCAATGCGATGAAGCGGCTGTTCGCGCGTCTGGCCGATGCGCAGTGACGCCGATGCGCGCGGACCGCGCACTTTTGCCGCTAAGCGCCGCCGCGGCACCGCACGGTTGACGCGGTCGGCGACTTGCGGTTGACTGACGGCTCGATTCCGTCCGTTCCGCGTTCGCCGATATCCGGGGATCGATGAGCGCGCGCGTCGATAACGTTCATCAAGGAGGAACACAATGAGTAACCCTCACCCGACATTCGGAGCATTCAACCAAGGCGAACTTCCCACCATCGCGTGCTTCAACAAGGCGAAGACTCCCCTCGGCGTTGCCTACAACGCCTTAATCGCGGCGCTGCAAATCTACGTCGATGAGCACGTCGCGCCGGTCTGGGGCACGCCCGCGAAACTGGTGAAGACCAACAGCTTCGTTAAGAACGCGTGGGCGATGGTGTTTCTCGACGATGCCGATGAGCCGAACGCCCTCGCGTATCACGATCTCACGCCGGATGGGTTGCCGCTGGCGAAAATTTTTGTGCGTACCACGATCAAGAACGGCGACAAAGTGAGCGTGTCGGCGTCGCACGAGCTGGTGGAGATGCTGGTCGATCCGGCGATCAACTTGATGAGCACCGGGCCCGACGCCAAGCTCGTCTACGCCTACGAGAGCGCCGATCCCGTCGAACAGTTGACGTTCGACGTTCAAGGTATTCCGATGAGCGATTTCGTGTATCCGTCCTACTTCGAAAACTTCCACAAGGCGGGCTCGGTGAAGTTCGACCATCTCAACAAAGTGAAGCGGCCGTTTCAGGTTCTCTCCGGCGGCTATCAAATAATATTGAAGAGCGGCAAGTGGAGCCAAGTCTACGGCTCAGCGACCAAGAAGAAGCTGTTCGCGCGCGAAGATCGGCGCGGTCACCGCAGCGAGCAGCGGGCGAAGCGAAAGTTGAAACCCTCCTCGGCGAAGTTGTTCGCGCGCGCCCCCGAAGCGCAGTCGCCGGAATTGGCCGAAGCCTCGGGCTAAGCCTCGATATACCCACCAACCCCGTTGAGGAGCGAAGCTATGTCGATCAGAAACGCATTTGCCGCAGTGGTATGTACGATGCTGACCGTCGGCGTTGCATTGGCCGCGGAGGCTCCGCCCCGCAAGGATCGAGTCTGCGGCGATGACGCGAGGAAGTTTTGCAGCACGGTCAAGCCGGGCGGCGGCCGGCTCTATGAGTGCTTAACCGGCCACAACGCCGAGCTCGCTCCCGCATGTCGTGACGCGATCGCCGCGGCGAAAGCGCGTTACGATCAGTTCACGCAGGCGTGCGGCGCGGACGCCCAGAAATATTGCAAGAGCGTCCCGCCCGGACATGGACGGATACTGTCGTGCTTGAAAGGTCGGGAGTCGGATCTCACGCCGGCTTGTCGTGCGGAATACAACCGCAGCAAGAACGATGCGACGCTGACTCGGTAGGGATAGTACGGCGCGACCGCAGCCGCGTCTCGCTGGGGCAGACTACGGTCGCGGTTACGCTGCGATATCGAACAGCACGCCGACGCCGTCGTCAGTTCGGCGAATGACTTTCGCCTCGACGCGCACCGGCGGAATCTTGGTTTCGAGTGGCCAGTGAAACACGAGGCGGATCACGCTGCCAACCAGCGGGAGCGGAGTGTCGTGCTCGCGGCGTCGCAAGAAGGCGCCGGTGCGGCTGAAGCCGCTGGCCGTGAAGACTAGGGAGCCGTGTTCGGCGTCGTCGACGATAGCGTCGATGCGCGTCGTGATGCGCGGGTCCAAACGGCGATCGATGGGCTCTTGCGCACCCAGGTTCTGCTTGATGGTCATAGTCTACGATCCGCTGCTTATCGCCTAAAAGCTTAGCAAGGAGTATGCCCGCCGCCGGGCCCGACCGCCTCTTTATGCGTTTTTCTCGGGAAACTGTCGCGCTCGGTCCGTCGATCGTCTCCCCCGGAGGATCGCCGATTGGCCGGGCAAGGCGGTTCGTAACCATAGCGGTTCCGCGCGGCGTGCGTGCCCGGCGGTGCCAAACGCGACCGGCTTTCCGATCGCGCCGGCAAGTGAGTTCTCCCATGGGGCGATTTCATACTGGTAAGCTAGCTTGTCCATGGATGGGTAGCGGCAGAGGTGAAGCGAAATGCCGGTTGTATTGTCGGATTTCCGGGTCGACGGGTCGGAGGCTTGGTTAGACGAGCTGTCGTGCACGGCGACTCGCTGGCGCGAGGGCGATATCGAGCCGGCGGTATTTGCCGCTTTCTATTTTTTCCACTGGCAGATGGCGACGCACCGAGACGCATTTGCATCGCGCAGACGCAAAAGCGATCAGCGACCCATGGTGTGGACGACGACACTTGCGACCATGGACGGGCGGGCGCTGCGAGAGCAGCTACTGGATTGTCTCGACCGATATCAATTTCGCGGTGTCATCGCCAATGTGCCGGTGGCGCTCGGTCAATGGTTGCGCGGCGTGTGGCGAATGGAGTTGCGTGAGGATATGCCGAGTCCACGGGAAGTTTTGCGCGCGCAAGCTCGCGGCACTCGGCAGATCACGGCGATTACCGCATCCCCGCGCTTATTCGAGCCGGTGTTGAACAAACGCGATGCGTTCGCGTTCTTCTTGCACGACGTCGAGCACGCGTTCAAGTTCTTTTACTCGCCCGCGCTCTACGCCGGTCAGTGGGCATTCTTTGCGGCGCTCGAGGCGGCGCTCGACCGTGGTGTGTTTACGCCATACTTCGACGACCCCGCGTTCGTCGAGAAATTTCACTATCTCATCGGCGACATGAACACCCACCCGCAGCACGGCTGGCAGTATCTGCGCGCCATTCTGATCGAGTTCCATCTGCGCGCCGAGGGCAAGGCGTCCACGGCGCCGCTCTCGATGAGGGCGGAGCGCGCGATCGACGATGCGATGTATTTTATCCGGGGGAACTTCT
>JBGPCS010000012.1:0-16736 GCA_041481875.1 Sulfurifustaceae bacterium | reverse complement strand
GGAGAGCGCGTCGAACTGTCGCATCCCTCACCCTCATTCCCTCTCCCGGAGGGAGAGGGAGGCGAGCCGAGGCGCGCTTGTCGCGCGCATTTTATATTATCGATCGGCGAGCGCTGTCAGACGCTGCTCGGCATAGCGCGCCAACGACGGCGCGAGATCGTTTTGCTGCGCGCGCCGATACGCGCTCTTCGCCGCACCCCATTGCGCGGTGGCTTCGAGGGAGATCGCGAACCCGAGCCATGTGCGGCCGTCGTTCGGATTCAACGTCGCCGCGCGCTCGTAGGCTTTGACGGCGTCGGCGGGCCGCCCGGTGCGCTGATATAGCAGACCGAGCAACGCGCTGAATTCGGCGTCGTCGGAACCACCAGCCTGTGCGCTCTCCATGACGGCGAGCGCCTTCCCCTCGGCGCCATGGTCGAGGTAGACGCGCGCCAACATGCGCGCGAACAGATAGTGGTTCGATACCTGTCGCAATCCTTCCTCGAGCAGCTTCTCGGCTTCGTGCCAATGACCGTTTTGCAACTCGATCCCGGCGGCGAGCTCGCGCGCCTTGATGTGAGTCGGGCGCGCGCTCAATGCGTCGCGAAGTTGGCGTAGTGCGTCATCCGGGCGCCCCTGATCGAGCAACCGCGCGGCTCGCTGATAACCCGCCTCCGCGCTCTCCTCGACGGTTAGCGGTCGAACCTTTTTGTCCACGAGAGCGTTCGTGTCCTCGCTCTTCGCGGGCGCCGGTTCGATCTGTGGCGCGGCTTTGGCTTCGGCGGGCTTCGGTACGCGCGACGGAACGCCGACGGACGGCGTGTCGGCTTTCTTCACTATACCGAGCGAGGCATCAGTGCGCGACCGCCGAGTTTGCATCCCGGCGCCGGCGCGTTTCGACTCGCTCGCGATCGTCGGCGCGGTGGCGACGTTTCTCTCCGCGGATGTGGGCACCAATGGTTTCCGCGCTTGCTCCGGGGGCGCTGAAGCGACGACGGTCGAGCCTGGGGCGGTCGCCGGCGTAGTCGGCGGAACGACCGGACCGGCAGGCGTCTCGCTCGGCGTCGCGGCGGTGATCCGTGGCGGTTCTTGTGTTCGTACGATGAATTTATCCGCGGCCAAATAGACGCCTGCGCCGATCAGGGACGCGATCGCGAGAAACACCGCGGCGCGGAGCAAACCAGCGCGGGGCGCGGCGCGCACGGAACGCAGGCCATGATAAGCGGGTTCCTCGGCCGTCGAGACGCCGTCTTGCCGCGTCTCGAGATCCTGCAACATCTTATTAATAAGACTCACGCGAGCATCGCCCAGAAAAGCACGCCCAGACCGACGAACGCGACCGATGCCGCGAGCCCGAGGTAACGCCGCAGTCGAGCGCGCAAACGCATGGTCGAACCGACGGACTCGGTGTCGTTTACCGCGACGCGAACGTGGCGATCGATCACCTGGCTAGTCCCTTCGCCGAAGGCGGCCATCAGCGCTTTGTGGGCGAGAATATTAATGAGACGCGGCACCCCACCGCTCGCGCGGAACAGGCGCTTCACCGCCTCGGCCGCGAACAGGCGCGCGCCGCGGTGACCGGCAATGGCCAAGCGGTGCGCGATGTAGAACTCGACGTCGTCGAGGTCGAGCGGGCGCAGCCGACAAGAGAACGAGATGCGCTGCTTCAACTGGCGAATCGCGCGATCGTTCAACTTCGAGTCGAGCTCGGGTTGGCCGAACAGCACGACTTGCAACAACTTGCGCCGCTCGGTTTCGAGATTGGTCAGCAGCCGCAGACCCTCGAGCGTCTCGATCGGCATCGCTTGCGCTTCATCCAGACACAGCACCACGCGCTTATGGACCGAGTAGCTATCGATAAGAAATTTCGTGAGGAGCTTCAAGAGTTGATGTTGATTGATGCGGTCGGGACACTCGATCCCCAACTCGTCCGCCACGGCGAGCAGCAGTGTGTTCGGACCCACGTACGGATTCGGAATGTAGGCGGTGATGAAGCTGTCGCGATCGAGCGCGTCGAGGAACTTGCGGCACAGCATGGTCTTGCCGGTGCCGACCTCGCCCACGACCTTCATGAACCCTTCGCCGCTGCGTGCGGCGATGAGCAGCATATTCAGGGCTTCTTGATGCGAGGAGTGTGCGAAGAAAAAGCTGGTATCGGGCGTGATCGTGAAAGGCGCTTCGCGTAGGCCGAAATGTTCTTGGTACATCTGCGCCCTCCTGGCTTACGATCCGATACGGATTTTCTTGATGCGCTCTTGCACGTCCTTCACTTCGTCGCCCCAATCGCCGGCCGCGTTCACGATCGTCGGTTTCAGCAGGATGACGAGCTCCCGTTTCACGCGAACGATCTTACGCTGCTTGAACAAGTTGCCGACAATCGGGATGTCGCCCAGCAGCGGCACCGAGGAATTCTCATCGGTGCTCGCTTCCTTCATGAGACCGCCGATGACGATGATCTGTCCGCTCAGCGCCCGCACAATATTGTCCGACTCCTGAACGCTGCTCTTCGCGGTCGGGAGCTGCTGGGACGTAGTACCGCTGATGGACGTGACAATGATTTTGCTGGTGACGTCGCTTACCGACGGATGTATGTGAAGGTTGATATTTCCGCTCTCGTCAATCTGCGGCGTTACGTCTAGCGCGATACCCGAAAAGAACGGCGCCAGGTCGGTAGTCACGGTCGGCAGCCCGCCGATAGTACTGGCCTGGGTGATTTCTTGCTTGATCACGAAAAACTCGTCGCTACCCACTTTGATGACCGCCTTCTGGTTGTTGATCGTCGAAACTCGCGGGCTCGACAATACCTGCACCTCACCCTGCGATTTCAACAACTCGAGAAACGCCGAGAAGCTGGTGGATTTGGCTGCCACCGAAAAAATTCCACCGAAGGCCGAAGCATTCGTGCCGGTAGCGGTGTTGAACAAACCGGTGGCAGGATTTAAATCGAAAGAGTTGCCCGCGGTTTCGCTTGGACCCGGTTGGCCGGTACCCGTAAGCGACTTTCCACCGCCGACTTGCCCGACCGTATAGTTCCCGTGGAGCTTCGCCCAGTTGATGCCGGCTTGGAAACTGTCGTTCAGTTGGACCTCGATGATCTTCGCGTCGAGCACGACTTGCCGACTGACGCTTGCATGCGCGGCACCGAGGTAATCCTCGACCACGCGCAGCTCGCTCGGCATCGCGCGCACGACGACGATGCCGGTTTGCGGGCTGACGATGACTTTGCGCCCGCCCTCGGTGCCGACGAGCACGGCCAGCGTTGCCTGTAAATCCTTCCAAAAGTCCGACTGCGAATCGGTCTGGACTTGGACGCCGCTCTGGGTCGTGGTCGACGTCGCGGCGGCTCCGCCGCTCGCGGAGGTTCCCGTCGATGACAGCCCGCTCGCCGTGACGCGGGTGTCGGACCTCCCCTTGCGCACCAGGTTCAAGTAGTTGACGCTGAACAACCGCGTCTGCATGTCGCGACCGAGAATGAAGAACCGGTTGCCCTCGCGCCGGAACTCGTAGCCGAAGGCGACGCGCAACGCCTACAATGCTTCGGGCACCGTAACGTCTTTGAGGTTAAGCGTGACGGTGCCACTGACATCGGGCTGAAGCACCATATCGTAAGGAGTGCCTTCCACCAGCCCCATGAACACCTGGCGAGCGGGGGCGTTCGACACGGACAGATCGAAACGCGGCTCGACCGGCGCCTTGCGACCGTCGGGAACCGCTATCTCCAGCGGCGGCAGCAAACCCCTGCTGACATCGGACGGTATGAGCGCGGTAGCGTCGGTCGATTTCGCCTGATTCAGATTCGCGTCGATGCTCGCGCGCACCTGATCGTTCCATTGCGACGGCATACTCTGACAGCCGGTCAGAAAAACGGATGCGGCGGCCAAAACCGCAAAACGTAGCTGGCGAGCGTTCGATCTCATTCGGCGTTACCTTTTTCTTTCGTCAACTTGGGAAGCAACCGCAAGCTCGTTTCGCGACCGGCTTTGTTCAGGATCACTTCGTAGGAGCGTATGTCCGCAACGACCGCGCCATCCACCATGTCGCCCACCGACACGGTTCGCCCGCTGATCACGGCCGATTTCCGTTGCGCCGAAATTCGCGTCGATTGCAACACCGGTCCTCGCGCCGGCTCCACGTAGTTCGTTGCGCGACCGTCGTAGGGGCGCGTCGGGTCCGTGAGGTCCGCGTGCGTTGCACCGGCGAGAACCATCGCGATCGCGGCGCTCGCGCCAATGGCGGTCCGCTTCATGCGCCGATCCATCCGGTGTGTCGGCTCAGCGTATAGATCACCAGAGTCAACTTCGAGGTCGGGTACTGCTCGGTCTCAAGCGCTACCTGGCCCCAATACACCTTCCACGGCAGCGCTTCCAAAGCTTTCAGGTAATTGATGATGTCGAAGTAGCGACCCCGCACCTCGATGCGAACGCCGTGCTTGTACACAATCGCGCCCGACACCTTGGCATTTCCCGGCGCTGGTTCGTCGACCGCGAGCGCGCGTGGGAGACTTTCGATCTTTATGAGCTCGAGCCCGCGGCTGCTTGCCAGCATCTGTTCCAACAACTTCGCCATCTGCTGCGGCGACACGAGACCGCCGCCGGTCATCTGATCCAGTTGCTGGTCGAGCGTCGCCAGCTCCTTCTCGAGCACGGCGACATTGTCTCGGCGTTGGGTATCTTGATTCTTTTCCGAGCTACCGATCAGCGCCTGCAGTTGCAAGTGCACCGCTTGAGCTTGCTCGTTCTTCGCCTTGAGCGCGGCCTCGACGCGGCTGTTTTCGCTGCGCAACGGCGTCAATAACAGATTCAGCGCCATTATGCAGATCACCGCCATCACGCCGATGAAAATCATGCCCCGTTCGCGCAGCGACAGCGCGTCCACGCGTTCGTACAACGACTTCAGACTGGCGCTCAGCCCTTGCGTCATGACCTCGGCCCTCGCGCATCGGCGCCCGGTACCGCCTTCAACAAAAAGTCCGAGTACGAGCGCTGCTTGTCGCTCGTCATCAGGAACACTTCGAATTCCTTGCCGGCCAACGTGCTCTCCGCCGACAGGCGCTGCACGTAACGTGGCACGCGCACCGGGTCCACCGTTCGGCCTTGCAATTTCATGTCTTCACCCGCGCCGGTGATCGCGACGCTCGTAATCCAGACGCCGTCGACGTGTTGCCGCGCCAACGCCAGTAGATAATCGGAATAACCGCGCTTGTTGACGAACAGACCGCGGTTCAAGACTTCTTGAACTCGGCGCCGCGCCGCGATTTCTTGCTCTAACTGCGCAAGTCGGTCGGCCGCGCTTGTAGTGCCGGCGGCCGGCGCGAATTGACGCGTTACCGTCTCCAACTTCGTCGTAGCTTCGGCATGGCGCTTCTCGGCTTGGCGCAATTCCTCGCGCGCGCCGCTCACCTGCCAAAACAGAACGCCGTACAGCACCGCGATACCAATCACCATCGCCGCGCCCGCCTGCAACATCGCCTTGGCGGAGAATTTTTTTTCCTGCTTGCGGAAGATCGGCCGATAGAGATTGATTTGCTGGCTCACAGCGCCTTCTCCTCCTGACGCAGCGCCGCCCCTAACGCGATGAGACCGCGATCCTCCAGCGTCTCCGCGTGGGCGGCGTCGAACTGCAGAACGTCGGTGAGGTTGAGAACACTCGCCTTGATGTTCAGATTCTGATTCAGATGCTCCATCAAACCCGGTACACGGCCCGCGGAGGGCGAGAGAACGATGTGACCGACTTGCGCCTGACGAAAGTGGCTGTCGAAATAATCGAGCGAACGTTGTACTTCCAACGTGATGTAGTCGAAATGCGGCGCGCGATCGTCCGCCGCGTTCAGCATCTCGGTGCCCATTTCCAAGCGCCGGCTCAAGAACAGATCGCCCTGTCGCGTGATCGTGATCAGGCCGCTATTCGGCGCGAGCGTTAACATCACGACGCCGTGCACGTCTTCCGGCAAAATCGATGCAAGATTGCGCTGCGCCATTTCCGGAATGTCGATGACGTCGAGACCGATACCCGCGTCGTCACACATGTCGACGCGTCGCTGGATCGCGACATTGCGCGCGGCGACGACGTACATCGAGCGCGTCTTCCCCGGCGAGCCGGTCGTGGTGACGTCGAAGACATCGATCGTAGCGTCATCGACGTGAAAATCGATCAGATCCTTAATTCGCCAGCGCACCGCCGCGCGCAGCTCATCCGGCGGAACATCGGGCGCCTCGGTAAGCAAAAGCGAGTACTCGTCGGCCCCGAGTACGGTCGTGCAGCGCACGCGGTTCAGATGGTGATCTCCGGCGAGGCGCTTCAACACCTTGTCTTTGTCGCCGTCACCGTTCCACTCGGCGAAGTCGCACGCGATCACGCGCGGCGCACGCCCAGGCTCGCGCGATACGCGCACGACGCTGACGCCCTCGTCACGAACTTCGATGCCGGCCAAGCCGGGCATCACACGCTTGCTCTTGAAGAAGGAAAACATTCGTTGTTCGCTACTCCGGTGGAACAGCCGCTGAAAGCGACTCCGGGTCGATCCCGGCGTTTCTGGCGAAGAAACCGCGGCTTTCTCAAGGTTAGCATACGGTTCAGAAAGTAAACGGCTGTCACCGCTCGACTTTCTCCGGAGCAGCATCCTCGAAAGACCGCGAATATCCTTTGGTTAACCGAGGGTTGCAAATCCCGTGCCCGCTGGGGCAAGTCAGTTGGGGAACGGACCGGGACCGGAAATGCCGAAGAACAAGCGACGGGGAACGGGAAGAAACGCAAACACACCATCACGCAAGATCGGAGTGTTCACGTTCAACGCCGCGCCTCATGCCGCACGCTAGAGTGTTTGCGCCGTAAACCTCGTTACGGAACTTCTGCCCAGCATTACTCCAGAACTACATCGCGCCGACTATCGAGTCGCTAATTGAACTGCTCGCGCCACGTGCCGGGGTTGGTGTCGTTCGGGCTCGGCGAACCGCTGTTAAAGGGATTCACGGTCACCGTATCTGACGGGGTCATGGTTCGAGGTAACGTATCCGTTACCGTCGGACTGAAAGTGTAGACGGTCGTGCTCGCGACGCTCGGCGTCGTAAACGTCAGGGTGAAGTCTCCTGATGAATTGACCGGCAACTCTTGTCCCACGGGAGCCGTAAAGACAACCGGGCCAGCCCCGCTTACGGTCCAGGTTTCCACCGGACCCGCGCCTATCGTCACCAATGAATACGCGTCACCGCTCCAAGTCCAGCCCGCCGGAATAGGAATCGATACGCTCTTAGCGGGATTGCAGCCGGTGCCGTTGTTAGTGACCGTCAGCGTTATCTCCTGATTGTTGCTGAAAGCGTTCGTATCCGGCCCGGCAACAACTGTGAAACCGTCTATGTTGGCCGCAGTATCGGACGACGCATTCGCGGTTACGAGACCGCCCGTGGCGGTCGCATTACCCAACACGGTATACGTGTCGAAGACATTTCCAGTGATCGGCGCCGTCCAAACAAAGTTTGTGCTCGCACCGTTAGTAAGAGTCGCAACCGATGCCGGCGCTGGTCCAGTGATTGTACCAATCGTCGCGGTTCCGCCTTTCGTCAATGCCGAAGGTTGAACATTCAACAACGGCACACCGGAATTGTTCGTCACTTGCATAGTGAACGTCACCGTGTCGCCACTAAATACACAGTCTGGACTTGGATTAGGAAAAAACGGAGCCGCGGTTGGGAAAGCCGCGGTGAAACAGGACGTGTTGGTCACCGTAATAACCGCTGCCGTGATCGTTCTTGAAGTGCGAGTGCCGGTACTGTCTTGCGCCGAAGCGCTAAAAGTAAGCGTACCCGCGTTGGGGCCGGTGTTGTACGTCCAAACAAATGTGCCGTTGGTACCTGCGTTGAGAGTCAAGTTGGCGGGGTTGGAAACCGTCGTGGCAGTCGCGCCACCCGTAGTGACCAGCGTCGGTGGCTTGGGCACGGACACGACACCCGTGATGTTCGACGTGGACTTATTCGTCACTTGCATCGTCAATGTAAAGGCGCTCGCGCAGTTTTGCGGGACCGACAGCGAAGACGACGTTAGCGTCACCACCAGTGATTTATCCGTCCAAGGCGTGGGCGCGCTATGTGTCACCGTACCGGCAGTCGTGAACGGCGGACCGGTCGTGGTATTGCTGTAGTACGATCGGATGTCGCGCAAATTATCCGTCACGTCCGCGGTAGTCGTACGGATGATCATGACGACTGAGAAGTCGAGAGAACCGCTGAGAGCGATTGCATTAGCCCACGAGGTTGCTTGAAAAATCACTGACGTCGTACTGAACGATGTACGCGTCCAGCCGGCGGGGGCCGTCGTCGTGCTGGAAAACGTGGTACCGCTATTTAGGCGAAACCGCACCTGATAAATCCGCTCACCGGTGTTAGCTCCGGTATTGGTGTTCGTTATACGAAAAACGCCGGTGCTGGTGCTGGCCATATCGAATTGCGCCGGCGAGGGACTCGTCATCGACTGCGTGAAAACACGAGTCGCGTGCGCCGGCGGTTGCCAGCAGAGCAAGCACAGAAAACCAATAACATAACGACCGATAACTTTTTTCATACTACGGACCTGCCCTTTGCACCGCTTTAAATGCCTGACGTTGGGCGCTGCCTACCGTACCTGTGGACGAGACTCCGATTTCGAAGTCATTCGTGCCGACATTGGAAACCAATGGAGCGACGGGATCTCCGATCGACGCAAGAAATCCCGCCGTTCCGTTTTGACAGCGCTGCACACCTAAGAGCGTTGTCGTGGCCCCTACGGTACTGGTGCCAGCGTAGGTAATTTGCTCCTGATCGATGGTGACGCCGTTGTTGTGGAATACCGTGATAGTTCCCGCACTCAGAAATTTGCTATTAGCAGCGATGGTGAATGGGTTAGGAACGGTCGCACAGACGGCGACTAAAGCGACACCCAAAGTCGTGACAGGATAAACCGGATCGCGACGGCTGTGCGCGGCGAGGCTCCCAATCACGGTGCCGACCGTAACGTTCCGAGTGGTTACGGTAAAGGTCGTTGCCGTTGTGGGGTTGTAGGTAACGAACTCGGGCGTGCCGGAAAAATCATCGATCAAGAGCGTCCCTGCCGCCAGCCAGCGATTCGCATTGCCGCCGGCAAAAACGTTGATAGTCAAAGGAGCCGCGGCCGTCGTCATACGTCTACTCAGCTCCGTCGCCGGCAGATTTACCGAAACGGTAAACGAACCCTGCCCGAAGTTTTGCGTGGATGAATCGAACGGATCGGCGGACGCTCGATACCAATCGACGTTCTGCGCCATGCGCCGCGATTCGTATTCGATCCCGCTCTCGGCAAGAAACAATCCCTGCCCCGACTGCAGGTTGTCGCTCGCGGTACTGCCGGAGCTCGACACCATGAAGGCCATCGCCGACGCCAGAATCGCTCCGACGACGATCAACACGATCGCGACGATCAGGGCGAAGCCCCGTTGGCACGTCGGAACGCGGCTCACGGGCATGGCTGGAAATTCCTCGGTTGCACGGTCGCGCGCAACGTGTCGTTGAACGTCGTCGTCGTGCCGCTCGTGCTTTGAATCGTTAGAACCGCGGTGACGTAACAGACCGAGGCGGTCGTCGCCGTCGTGGCGATGCCGTTGTTCGTTAAGTATTCGAAAGTGATCGCGGTTGCGTTATCGGCAAGCGGCTGGTCGGTGCCGGCGGTGATGTTCTGGCGCCGCAACACATTGCTGGCCCGATAGTAGCGAGTGGTGTTGCCGTCCGAACCGACGAAAGTGATTTCCGTGGTCGGCGAGACGACCAGACCGGTGCGCGAGGGGATCTCGCGCAGTTCGCGCGTGATGCGCTCGAACGCCACTCGGCCTTGCCAATCGCCGCTGGTCACGTCGCGCGACTCGAAATACGCGCTAAACATGCTCGACATGAACTTCGCGCCGATGGTAGCGACGATGCCCAGCAGGACGATAGACACGACGAATTCCACCAGTGTGAATCCGGCGCGTTTCCGTGGGCGCGATGAGGTCGGCGTCCCGAGCATCAGTAGTTCGCCACCAGGGCTTGCAGTTGCACGAGCTGTGCGCCGCTTGGCGGCCCTGTCACAGTTATCGTCACGGACATAAAGTTCGTTGCATCACCGTTGATCGTAATAGCCGCCGGAGGCGACGCTGTAACCGTAAATCCGGTCGGGGTCTGACATGCCGCCTGTGCTCCACCAAGCGGACAAGGATCGAACGTCGCCGCGGTAAACCCGGCAAAGCCGAGCCGCTGCTTCTGGTAGAGAATCAATTCCATTCGTCCTTGCGCGAGCTGCAACGCTTGATGCATTTCCTTGCTGAGCGGGGATGAGCGCGTCACCGTCGCGAATCCCGTGGCGAGGCCGGCGACGACAATGCCGAGCACGACGATGGCCACGACTAGTTCCACCAGCGTAACGCCGCGACAACGCGGCGTATCACACGGACCAGTCGCGCGTCGCATTGCCGGAGAGCGTTTCATTGCACCGTCGCCTTTCCCGTATCCGGACTCACGACTATGCTGCGCGCCTGTCCGCTCGACGTCACTGTGATCGTGGCGTTGCTGGTTGCGACGGTAAATCCCTGCGGCCGGCCTTTGGTGTCGAACTCGATGAAGGTGCCGGCCAAGTTACTCGTCGCGACCGTCGTGCCGCTCAGCACAATCGCCGTCGTCGAACCGGTTGCCGGGTGGTTCACCGCAACGGTGCAATTCGTATTGCGAAACTGGTAACCGGTGCCGGTGAAGAAAATGCAATATCGCGCCCCGTGTGTCATCGACAACGTCTGCGCGTAGCGCACGTCGGCCGCGACCTGCTCGGCTTGGCTCGAAACCTCGACTATCCCCTGCGAAAACCGCGGCAGCATGACAACGGAGAGGATGCCCGCTATGACGAGCACGACGACCAACTCGACCAAGGTGAAACCGCGTTGCATGAACAACCCGCCGCTCTTTCAGGAGAGAGATGCCGTACCTTAAAAACTAGCAGAATATGTGCCGTCTCTTTGAAAATCAGTGGAAAATCAGACAACAAACCGGTCGGCTATCCGGATTTGTGCCGAAAGTCCTCAGTCCGTCGTGATTAGCTGCACCGCTCGGCCCTGCTTCGGCGATGACAACCGCGCCTGCACCGCCGCCGTTTTGATCTCCTCGATCCGACGGACCAGGCTTGCCGCGCCTTCGCGATCCCCGGCTTGTGCGCGTAGCTGCGCGGTGAAGGCGTAGTACGGAATCAGGGATTCGCCGCTTCCGTAGGTGTACTTCACGCCCTCCTCCAGCACTCGTCGCGCTTCCTCGCGTCGCCCCTGGTTCAGCAGAAATCGCGCATAGAGATAGCGTGCCTGGTACCCGCGCGGCTCGAGCGCTAGCGCATGCGCGTAATTCCGCATCACTTTGTCGCTCCACGCAGCGCCAACCGCGGCGGGATTCTGCTCGTAAAAAAATGCACGCACGATATACGTCTGCGATCGCAGCGGGTTGATGGTTTCGGCCGTCGCGAGCAGTTCCTCCGCTTCATCGAAGAGGCTCTTCCTCTGCGCGGGGTCGGTGGCAAGTGTCAAGAGATGCCGGAGCAAGTCCGCCTTGGACATGAGCACGTTATCGGCGTACGGGTAGTATCGAACCGCGCGACTGAGAGAGGCATACGCGTCCTCCCACTTAGATTCTTCGGCAAGTTTCAGGCCGCGTTGGTACTCGAAGGACGCGAGACCGAGCGTCAGACAATACGTGAGCACGAACGCGCCAAGCAGCAAGGCGAGTAATCGATAGCCGCCCGCACTCAACCGCTTCGAGGGAACGAGCGCCAGCGTTCGCAAAGGTAGTTCGTGGTACGCCAACATATGTAAACGCCCGAGTACCAGGCCGGCCAACAGCGTCGTGGAAAGTATATAAAGATTGAAATCGACGAAACTGTGGGCGGCCGTAGCGAGCAATCCGGCGAACAATGCCGTCATCTCGATCTTGCGCAACGGCGTCGTCGTTGCGTTCCGCATCGCGCGGACATAAAGGAGCAACACCGAAATGAGCACTGCGAGGAGCAGTAGCAATCCGGGCAGCCCTGCTTCGATCCAGATCTGGAGATAGTCGTTATGCACGAAGAATCCGTCGCTGGTGTCGCTCGGATCGCGGTACGGCGGCCAGTAGAGCGCGTAGTGGCCGAGGCCGACGCCCATCCACGGCGCGTGCTTCAGCATTTCCCACGATTGCTTCCAGATCACAAAGCGCGCCGCACCGGCTTCCCACGGATTCTCGACCACGGTATCGAGCCGCTGGCCGATTCCAATTTGACCGAGCTGCGAGCCGATCAAGAACGCCAGGGCGACGATGCCGACAAGCAACGCGACGCGACGTTTGGGGACATGCCACCAGGCCACGGCGACGAGCAGCAAGAACGCGATCGCCCCCGCGATCGTCGCTCCCCGCCCTTCGATCAGCGACAGACCGAACGCCAAAAGAAAAATGGCGGCCCCGAAAATCCAACGCTGCCTTATGTGCGCAGTCTTCGAAATCAAAAAGTACCCGGCCAGCGGTAGCGCAACGAGATTCAGCAGCGCCGCGAGGGATTGACGATTGAGAAACGTCGCATTGGGACTCTGCTGGTAAATCAACCACTGGCAGGACGCGAAGACCGCGAGCGCGACGCCAATCGCAACGGCCCATCGATAGCCGTGGTGCCACAGCTCTTCCTGCCGAGGCGACAGCGTGTAGATCCAGAACGCCAGCGGCAAGGTGCCAAGCCACCAGAAGCTGATCGTCCCTTGATAGCCGACCCTGCCCCAGCTTGCCGAAACGGCGAGCCACGCCCAGTAGACGGTCAGCAGGCCCGTGACGGCGGTTAGCGGAACCTTGAATCCGAGCTTGTAGTTGAGCCAAACAGCCGAAAGCCCCCAGACGACCACGAGGGCGAGCGTTAAGCAAAGAAACTCGGTATAGAAGCCTTGAAAGAAAACCGCGGAAGCGAACGCCCCGCCGAACAGCAGCGACATCCCGAAGTCAGCCGTCAGTACGCCGCGCATCCGTTCGCTCGTCCCCAAAAAGAAAAAAGGGTGGGACCTTTCATGTCCCACCCCGATGTAGAACCTGATAAAAGATCAACAGCCGCTTGAGTCGATGACAGCGGTAAACGCACCGGCGCCCGCGTTGGTATAGGTCAGGGTGCAGTTCGGCAAGAGCGTAAACACGCCGCCGGCGACGGTGAAGCCGGTGGTATCCGAAATCATGTTGGCGATATCGGCCGCCGTCGGGTAACCGCCGGACATGGTTATCGTCTGCGCTTCGACCGTCACGGAAGCGCCGGAGGCAAGCCCTTGAGCAAGCTGCGTCGATTTAGCGATCGCGGCCGCGCCACGAACGGCTCCCGCGACGCCCTTGATCGAAGCGACTCTCGCTTGCGTGGACAGGTCTGAGAATCGCGGCAGCGCTGTCGCCGCCAAGATACCAAGGATAACGATCACTAGCACAAGTTCGATAAGGGTGAAGCCACGTTGCTTATTCATGTCTGCTCCCGCACGCTGCGATATTGTTCCGACATTACGAACATCCCGACGATGTGATGGCAACGGTAAATGATCCAGTACCACCGTTCGTGTAAGTAACTAAACAGTTTGTTTGCAGAGTAAATACGCCGCCTGCCACGGTGTAGCCGGTAGTATTCGAAAGCATGTTGCCGATCGAAGCCGTATTCGGATATCCGCCCGCGAGCACTATCGACTGCCCCTCGATGGTGAGTGTGGCTCCCGATGATGCGCGCTGCGCTAACTGCGTCGCGTGCACGATAGAGGCGCCGCTGCTGATGCCGCCTGCCATCCCATTTAGCGATGCCAATCGCGCCTGCGTGGAAAGATCCGAGAACCGCGGCAGCGCCGTCGCCGCCAAGATGCCGAGGATCACGATCACGAGCACGAGCTCGATTAGAGTGAATCCACTTTGCTGCTTGTTCATGTTCACTACCGAACACGACCGAGCTGCTCTAACTCCGGAATACTGGGATAGCCAGATTCGGAGCAGAGCAGCCCAGCTAACTTTACGAACATCCCGCTGATGTAATGGCAACCGTAAACGAGCCGGTACCGCCATTCGCGTAAGTCACCAGACAGTTGGTTTGCAGAGTGAATACGCCGGCGACCACCGTATAGCCGGTGGTATTCGAAAGCATGTTGCCGATCGAAGCTGCGTTCGGATATCCGCCCGCGAGCACGATGGACTGACCCTCGATCGTCAGCGTCGCGCCCGATGACGCGCTTTGCGCTAACTGCGTCGCGTGTGCGATAGCCGCGCCGCTGCTAATGCCACCCGCCATGCCGTTCAATGATGCCAACCGAGCCTGCGTGGAAAGATCCGAGAACCGTGGCAGCGCCGTCGCCGCCAAGATGCCGAGGATCACGATCACGAGCACGAGCTCGATCAGAGTAAAGCCGCTTTGCTGCTTCTTCATGTTAGTCTCCTGACTAAAAATGTCGCCCGATTTAGTTTCGAACCCTTGGCTACTTGCTCCAACGATAGGGCTCCAACTTCGCCAGCCTCAGTCCTTCTACCGTGTCTATGTCTGCGTCGTAGCGACCGTTTCCGTTACGATCAGTATAGACAAGCTGCACCGCGAACCTGGCGCGCGGCGGATCGGATAGACCGCCTTCGAAAAATCCACCGTTACGCACCAGGTACACGAGCGTTCGACTGTGTTTGTCGAAGTACCAATTTCCCTCTTCGAGGGTCTTAACGTCCGGATCGTCCAGCTCCCCGAGATAATTCGCGGGGACTTCCGCCAGCCGATCCATCGGGTTACTTCCCTCAAGCGAGGCCAGAGCCCGAAGGTTCTGTCTGGCGACACTTTCTGCAACCTTTATGCCAATGGCACTGCGCAATATGCCAGCAATGGATTCCATGCCGACGCGCTCGGCATCGACCTGGAGGATGAGTAACTTCGAGATCGCGAGGACGAAGAGAATCGAGACGATGACGGCCACGACCATCAACTCCAGCAGCGTGAACCCGCTCGTCGGGCGCGATGCGCGGTCGCGCCGGTTTTCCGTCGCGAGATTGGCGCCGGCGTTTCGCATGACCGGCGTCGGCACCTAGTGCCGCACCGCTTTGACGAGGTCCCACATCGGCGTGAATACGCCGAGCGCGAGGATCATCACCAGGATGCCCAGCACGATGATGAGCAACGGCTGAATGGCATCGCTGATGTTCTTGACGGCGTAGTCGACCTCACGATCGTAGTAGTCGGCGACGTTGACCATCAGCTCATCCACCGACCCGGTGTCCTCGCCGACCCCGATCATCTGGATGACGAGCGGCGGAAACATTCCGGTGGCCGCCGCGGTGCGCGCGATTGCCTCGCCGCGCTCGACGCCGTCGCGCATTTGCGTGACGCGCTCGCCGATGAAATCGTTGTCGACCGCGCGCGAAACCACGGTCATGCCCTGCACCAGCGGCACACCTGCGCGGATCATGATCGCGAGCGTGCGCGCGAAGCGGCTCATCGTCGCGAGGTAGATGATCTTTCCCGTGACCGGTAGTCGCAGCTTTAGCCGATGCCAGCGATATCGCCCCTCCGGGGTTTGCAGATACATCCGAATCGCAATCGCACCGAAGACGGCCAACCCCACCATGAAGTACCAGTTGTCCACCGTGAAGTTCGAAGTGACGATCAGAACCCGAGTCGCCCACGGCAACTCGACGTGGAAACTTGCGAAGATCTTGGCGAACGCGGGAATCACGAACAAATTGATGACCCCCATTGCCACGGCCATGGCGATGACAACGAACATCGGGTAGCGCGTCGCCGACTTGATGCGATCGCGCGTATCTTTCTCGCGCTCCATGTATTCCGCGAGCTGCAGGAACGCTTCCGCCAAATTTCCGGTGGTCTCGCCGACCTGCACCATGGCGACGAAGAGCGGCGAGAAAACTTTCGGATGCCGCCGTAGCGCCGTGTTCAGATCGAGGCCCTGATCGAGACTATCGCTGATCGCCGCGATAATCTGCGCCAGTGCCGGGCTGTGCGTGGACTCGCGCAGTCCGCGCAGCGCTTGGAGGATCGGTACACCGGCCTTTAGCAGTGTGTACATCTGGCGCGAGAACAGCGCCAAGTCGATCAACTGAACCTTGCCGCCGCCAAAACTGACCTTGAACAAGCCGAGCACGTCGTCGGCGCGCGCGACAACGATGTCGATCGGCGTGACGCCGCTGTTGAAGAGTTGCGCGGCGATGGCGTCCGCGGAGAGACCCTCGAGGCGACCCTTTACGATTTCGCCCCGTTGGTTGCGACCGCGGTATTGGAAGGCGGGCACGTCGCTTAGTCGTCCATGCCGAAGGTCGCGCGCACGACTTGATCCATCGTCGTAACGCCGCTCGCGGCGAGCGCGATGGCGCTGCGGCGCAGCGACTGGTAGCCGGGCTGGGCACGGGCGGCGGCGACGAATTTCATCGGGTCGCCGGTGTGCATCGCCTCGACGAGCGCACCGTCCATTTCGAGGAATTCGAAGATACCGACGCGCCCGAGATAGCCGGTGGCGTTGCAATGCGAGCAACCACGCCCGCGTTTGAACGTGAGCTGATCGGCCGCATCGCCGACTTCCGCTTGCACGATCGCCTTCAGCGCCGGGGGCAACTCGAAGGGGTCGGCGCACGATTCGCAGATCCGCCGGACCAACCGCTGCGAGATCACGCCGCGCAGGGACGCCGCTACCATGTAGGCGGCGACTCCCATGTCGATCAGTCGCAGTGCCGTCGACACCGCGTCGTTGGTGTGCAGCGTCGACAGCACGAGGTGGCCCG
>JBGPCS010000011.1:0-17999 GCA_041481875.1 Sulfurifustaceae bacterium | reverse complement strand
CCTGCCGGTCGTCGGCGTGCCGCTGCCGATGATGAGCTATGGCGGCAGTTCGATCCTCTCGCTCATGGCGGGGTTCGGCATGCTCATAAGCATCCAGACCCACCGTAAGATCGTCGAGTTCTGATGCTGGCGCACGCGTCGCTTACCGCGCGGTCAACCGCGATGGTGCGTGGTGTCGTCGTGGCGGCGTTCGTCGCGCTGGTCCCCACGCCGGCGGCGGCTGTCAGCACCGAGGAATATCCCGAGCTCGAGTCGCTCATCGACACGCTGGTTACGCAGCACAACTTCGAGCGCGCGAGCGTGCGCAAACTATTCGCGGGTGCCAGCCTGCGTCCGGAAATCCTCGCTGCGATAGATCGACCGCGCGAGGCGCTGCCGTGGCATGAGTACCGACGATCCTTTCTCAACGAAGAGCGCGTGCGTCTCGGCGCGCGCTATTGGTGGCAGCACAAGGACGTCCTCGCGCGGGCCGAGCGCGAGTATGGCGTGCCGCCCGAGCTGATCGTCGCGATCATCGGCGTCGAAACGCGTTACGGCACGAGCCGGGGCGAATACTCGGCGCTCGATGCGCTGCTCACGCTCACGCTGATGTATCCGCGCCGCGCGGAATTTTTCCGATTGGAGCTCATAGAGTTCCTGCTGCTGGCGCGCGAGCTGAAGCTCGACCCGCGGACGGTTAAAGGGTCCTACGCGGGGGCGCTCGGCATTCCGCAGTTCATGCCGCGCAGTTACCGTGAGTATGCCGTCGATTTCGACAACGATCGCCGTCGCGATTTGCTCGAGAACAGCAATGACGCGATCGGCAGCGTGGCGAATTTCCTGCGTCGCCACGGCTGGATGCCCGGTCAGCCGGTGGTCGACGCGGCCGACATCCGCGGGACGCTCTACACGTGGCCGCTGCAGCTCGGCACGGAACCGGTGTTGCGCGTGCGCGAGTGGCTCGGATACGGCATCTACCCGCGGCACGAACCGCTACCGCGCGAAAACGCCGGAGATGACGAACGGCCCGCGGCGCTGATCCTGCTGGACGGCGAAACCGGCCCGTTGTATTACCTCGGTTACAATAACTTCTACGTGATCACCCGCTATAATCGAAGCAAAAATTATGCAATGGCGGTCTACGAGCTGGCGCAGATGATTCGCGCGCGGTACCAAGAACGGACGTAAGCGCTGTCACCCGCAATTCCTGCGATGGATAGTCGTCGAATATGAACCCGATCACGGCTCGATTTCTCGGTCTGCTCCCCGTCGCTGGGGCGCTCTTACTCGGCGCGTGCGGTCACATGCCGCGCGGAGGGTATTTCCAGGACGATGGGCCGCACGACCGTCCTCCCCTCGACGTCCTTACTGTGCCGGATGCCGTGCCGCGCGCTGAGCCGCTCGCCGATGCCGGAAACAAACCGTACACCGTGTTCGGCGTCGCCTACGCGCCGCTCGTCGATGGTCGCGGTTATCGCGAGCGCGGCGTCGCGTCTTGGTACGGGCGCAAGTTCCATGGCAGACGCACTTCCAGCGGCGAGCCGTATGACATGTATGCGATGACCGCGGCGCATCGCACGTTGCCGTTGCCGTCGTACGTGCGCGTTCACAATCTGCAAAGCGGCCGTTCCGTTGTCGTGCGCGTCAACGACCGCGGGCCATTCCTGCAAAATCGCGTGATCGATCTGTCCTACACCGCAGCGGCACGCTTGAGCATGCTCGGGACAGGCACGGCGGTGGTGGAGATCGAAACCGTCGAGGTCACGGCACCGCTCACGTCCGTCGCAAGCAGCTCCAAATTCTCCGTGATCGCCACCGCCGAGGCCGGCGGCGGCGACACCCCCGCGCCGCGCCTTTCCGTGCAAGTGGGGGCGTTTACGCGACGCGAAAATGCGACGCAGCTGCGCGATCGCTTGGAGCGAGCCGGCTTCAATCCGATTTACGTTCAATCGCTGCCGGCGGATCCCATGCCCGGCGCCAACCCGCTGCATCGCGTGCGGATCGGACCCATCACGACGGTGGAACAGGGCGATCGGCTGGTGGCGGAGGTAGCGCGCCAAGGCGTCACCGATGCATTGTTGATCGTCGAATGAAACGGTTCGTGCTACCGGTACTCGCGCTGATCGCGTCGCCGCTGCAAGCGGCGGTCGATCAGCCGCCCGAATTGCAAGCGCACGCGTGGCTGCTGGTCGACTACTCGACGGGGAATGTACTCGCGCAGCACAACGCGGATCGACGGCTTGCGCCGGCGAGCCTTACGAAGCTCATGACCGCGTATCTGGTCTTGGAGCGAATAAAGGCGGGGACGCTGCGCCTAACCGACAAGGTATCGATTAGCTCGTACGCAGCGGGCGCGCGTGGCGCGCGCCTGCGCCTGAAGCCCGGCACCGAGGTCGTGGCCGAGGATTTGCTCAAGAGCATGCTGGTACGTTCGGCGAACGACGCGACCGTCGCGCTCGCCGAGCATATCGCCGGCAGCGAACCGCGCTTCGTCGCCGAAATGAACACCCGGGCGCGCGCGTGGGGATTGCGCGGAACGACGTTCATCAACAGTACCGGCCTCGACGTTCCGTTCCATCTGTCCACCGCCCACGATCTGAGCCGCATTGCCGCGGCGATCATCCGCGACTTTCCCGATTACTACGGATGGTTCGGGCTGCGCGACTTCAGCTTCAACCAGATTACGCATCACAACAGCAACGGGCTGCTGTGGCGCGATCACACGGTCGACGGCATGAAGACCGGCTATACGCAGCTCGCGGGATGGTGCCTGGTCGCCTCGGCGCAACACGAGCAGACGCGGCTGATAGCGACCGTGCTCGGCGCGCCGAGCGATCGCGGACGCGTGGGAGCGAGCAAGCGCTTGCTCGATTATGGGTTTCGGAATTTCGAGACGCGCCTGATCTACTCTGCCAACCGGCCGGCGACGGAGACGCGCGTTTGGCTCGGTGACAGCGCGTCGGTACCGCTTGGCGTCACCGAGAACTTGTACATCACACTGCCTCGCGGGGTCTCGGGTCGCGTTCACGCGCGCCTCTCGATCCAAGATATGCTCTACGCACCGATCCGCTACGGCCAGCGCCTCGGCGCCGTGACGCTTCAGCTCGACGACAAGGCGCTCGCGGAGTATCCGCTGGTCGCGCTGAAGGAGGTCGGCATGGGCGGTGTCGTGCAGCGTGCCATCGACAACGCACAGTTGTGGTTACGCTGATCCGGTCTGGTCATCTGGCTCGATAACGCCATGCACAACTTTCGGCTCGTTTACCTGAACGGCGAGTTCCTGCCGCCCGAGCGGGCGTTGGTATCGGCGTTCGATCGCGGCTTCATCTTCGGCGACGGCGTGTACGAGGTGATTCCGGTTTTCGGCCGGCGCTTGTTTCGTTTGTCGCATCATCTTGCGCGTCTTGACCACAGTCTCGATGAGATACGCTTGTCCAACCCACTTCCGGCGACGGAGTGGGAGCGAGTATTTGCGCGGCTAGTCACCGAGTGCGACGCCGCGGATCAATCGATATATCTCCAAGTCACGCGTGGCGTAGCGCCGCGGGATCATGCCTTTCCCGCCCGAACGCATCCGACGGTGTTTGCGTACGCCCAGCCGCTGAAATATCCGGCGCCCGAGCTGTTGGCCCGGGGAGTCACGGCGGTTACCGCATCCGACAACCGGTGGCTGCGCTGCGATATCAAAGCCGTCTCGCTGTTGCCGAACGCGCTACTGCGGCAACAGGCCATCGAGCGCGGCGCGAGCGAAGCAATTCTGGTTCGCGACGGCCTCGTAACCGAAGGCGCGGCGAGCAACATCTTTATCGTGCGCCGCGGTACGTTGTACACGCCGCCCAAGGGACCTTTCATTCTTCCCGGGATAACGCGGGACTTGGTGCTCGAGCTTGCCGTCGCCAACCGCATTCCGGCGCACGAGGAGCCCCAAGCGGAGGCCGCGCTTTTCGACGCTGAAGAGATCTGGCTGACGAGCTCGATGCGCGAAATTGTCCCCGTCACCCGCTTGAATGACCGCCCCGTCGGCACCGGTCGGCCGGGACCGATGCATGAGCGCTTGTTCGCACTGTACCAAGCCTACAAGCAGGCCTTCTGCGACGGAAAAGCGAGCTAGTGGAACCTTTCGTCCCATGCCGGGTGCGGCGCTTAGCTCGCGTCGAATACCTCCCGACGCTGGAGCGGATGCAGGCTTTCACGCAGGCGCGCTCGGTGGAAACTCCGGATGAGATTTGGCTGCTCGAACATCCGGCGGTATATACGCTGGGCTTGCGCGCACGAAATCGATCGTTACGAGCGGACAATCGCGTGTCCGTCATAAGTGCCGATCGCGGCGGCGATGTGACGTACCATGGTCCGGGTCAACCGATCGTTTACGTATTGCTCGATCTCGCCCGTCGCCGACTCGGTATTCACGCATTGGTACGAGCGCTCGAACAGTCGGTCATCGATATGCTCGAAGAACTCGGCGTCGCGGCCAGGCGGCGGGCGGGCGCGCCAGGCGTTTACGTCGCGGATCGCAAAATCGCCTCCTTAGGATTGCGCGTGCGCGCCGGCCGCAGTTATCACGGCATGGCGTTGAATGCGACGATGGACCTCGCGCCGTTCGAGGCCATCGATCCCTGCGGATTTCCGGGGCTTCGCGCCACGCAGCTCTCCGAGTGGCGGCCGGATATACCGGCGGCAGACGCGGCGGAGCGGTGGTTGCGCCAGGTGCTGTTGCGCTTGGGATATACTGAGGCTTCAATACTCCCACCCGACGCGAGCGGCCACGTCGACGTTCATCATGCAAGAAGATAAATCCGTCAGAGATGGCAAGGGCGCCGCTAAGACGGCGCGCATCCCGATAAAAATCCTGCCGAAGGAACCGCTGCGCAAACCTTCGTGGATTCGCGCGCGCTCACCGACGCATCCGGAAGTCGGTCGACTTAAGACGCTACTGCGCGCGCACAAGCTCAATACCGTGTGCGAAGAGGCGTCGTGCCCGAATATCGGCGAGTGCTTCGCCAAAGGGACCGCGACCTTCATGATCATGGGACGATTGTGCACGCGGCGCTGTCCGTTTTGCGACGTGGCGCACGGCCGACCGAATCCACTCGATCCGCAAGAGCCCGACAATCTCGCGCGCGCCATTGCTGCAATGGGCTTGAGGTTCGTCGTCATTACCTCCGTCGATCGCGACGACTTGCTCGACGGCGGCGCGGCGCACTTCGTCGCGTGTATCGAAGCGGTGCGCGCGCAAACCCCTGCGACGTCGATCGAAGTGCTGGTACCCGATTTTCGCGGGCGACTGCCGCTCGCGCTCGATGTGCTGGGGCGCGCGCCACCCAATGTGTTTAACCACAACTTGGAGACGGTCCCGCGTCTCTACAAAGCCGCGCGCCCAGGCGCCGACTATCGACATTCATTGGAACTGCTGCATCAGTTCAAGGCACGTTATCCGGGCATTCCGACCAAGTCCGGTTTGATGGTCGGGCTTGGGGAGTCGAACGCGGAGATCGAGGCCGTCATGCGGGATCTGCGCGAGGCGGGGTGCGACATGCTGACGATCGGGCAATACTTGCAGCCGAGCCGCCACCATTTGCCGGTCGAGCGTTTTGCGACGCCCGCGGAGTTCGACGCTTTCGCCCAGTTCGGTCGCGCGCTCGGTTTCGCCAACGTCGCGAGCGGGCCAATGGTACGCTCGTCGTATCATGCCGAGAACCAAGCTCGCGGCACGTTCTGAATGCTGATCATCGCGAAAGCGGTGAACGCGCTCCTGACGCCGCCCGGTATCATCGTCGTCCTCTCCTTACTCGGTCTACTTCTTCAGCGCCGCTGGCGATATTTCGGAACCATCGTCTTGTGGGGCAGCACGGCGGTGTTGTTTATCCTGAGTCTGCCGGTGACGGGTTACTTTCTTCTGCACACGCTGGAAAGCACAGTAGAGCCGCTATCGATGACGGACGCGTCGTTGCGCGGACGAGCGCAAGCGATCGTCGTGCTCGGAGGGGGTCGGACCGATGATGCCCCGGAGTATGGCGGGGATACGATAAGCGACGCCACGCTGGAACGCCTTCGCTACGCGGCACGACTGCACCGCGCGACCGGACTTCCGCTGTTGGTGGCCGGCGGTTCCGTATTTGGCGAACCGGTATCCGAAGCGGAGCTGATGCAAGAATCGCTCGTTCGGGATTTCCAGCTGCGAGCCGCTTGGATCGAATCGCGTTCGCGTACGACGTATGAAAACGCTCTCTACTCCCGTGCGATTCTCGAAGCCGCCGGGATACGCCGAGTCCTGTTAGTTACGCATGCGCGACACATGCCGCGCGCGCTGTGGGCGTTTCATCGAGCCGGAATTGAGACGATCGCCGCACCGACCGGCTATTCCGTCGCCGGTTCTCGTGCCACGGCGCTATATCTTCTTCCCTCCATGCGCGCGCTATCGTACAGCGGCGCGGCGGTGCACGAATGGGTAGGACTTCTCTGGTATCGCCTGGCACATAGCTCCGCCACCGCTTTTGATCCGCGCTAGTTCACCGACCCCAAGCGCCCGCGCAAGAGCCGTAACCGCTCGGAGCGCTTCGGGTCCCGTAGCAGAGCCGCGTTCCACCACGGAGCCAGCAGCGCGCGCATCGAAGCGACGAGTCGTCGGGCGCACTTGCCAGGCGAACTAGCGGCGCTGCGTATTCCGGGCTGCGGGTGCAACGGCGACAGCCGAGCGCGATTCCGTCCGTCGCGCGTTTCTTGTCAGCGGCGCGCGAGTGGCTATGTTTAGTCGGAACGTCGTCGCGAATATTTCAAACTGTACACAAAGATGGCGCGGAGTGATGGGACGCCGATGAGTCTCAACATAAACTTCCGCGGTGAAAGGCGTGCAGAGACAATTGAGCGACAACGATTTTGTTTCGCAAAAACCGCGTGACATTTATTGGTTACGTGAATCTGGTACCGTAGTCGCAGTGTAAAGACATTGGTCGGCAAGCAGTTCCGGTTAGGCAGCCGGATCAGGCAAAACGTTTGCGCGTGGCGCCACTTCGCAGTTCAACCTTATGACGTTTGCAAAATATGGAGAGACGTTCATGGATCAACCAATCGTGGTCATCCCGTTTGCTCTTCGGGACTACAGCCAACTCGTTACGCATTATGACCAGGAACGAAAAGCCGTTTGGCACTACCTGAATTCGCAACCACGCCCATGCTTCACCACAAAGGTGCTCAGCGAGATACATGACGTGCAAGACCGGGTGCGAACCTATCGTAGCCGTTCCCCCGAAGCCGCCGACGAGATTCGCTACCTTATTCTCGCGTCCGCCATCCCGTCGGTTTACAGCCTGGGCGGCGATCTCGATCTGTTCTCGCGCTTTATTACCGAGCAAAATCACGAAGGGCTGCGTGCTTACGCATATCTTTGCATCGACTGCGCCATCGGCAATGCGCTTCATCTTCGCCAAGCGGGGTTGACGACGATTTCGCTGGTGCAGGGAAAGGCGCTCGGCGGCGGATTCGAGGCGGCCCTTTCCTGCAACGTCCTCGTGGCGGAACGCGGCACTCAGTTCGGGTTTCCCGAGATCCTCTTCAACTTGTTTCCGGGCATGGGCGCATACAGCTTCTTGATCCGACGAATCGATCCTGTTCGCGCGGAGAATTTTCTGCGCCAGGGAGACCAATACAGCGCCGAGACGCTATATGAGATGGGCGTGGTCGACGTGCTCGCCGAGAAAGGTGAAGGCATTCCTGCGGTGCACGATTACATCCGCCGGCACGAACGCAACCGCAATGGTCTACTCGCGATCCAACGTCTGCGCGGGTGGAATAATCCCATCACGCGCGAGGAGCTTATTCGCGTCGCGGATCTCTGGGTGGAAACCGCAATGAAAATCACCGAGCGCGATCTGCGTACCATGCGGCGCCTCACGTCCGCGCAGCACCGTCTGGTCTCTTCCAGTGCCGCGGCCAATCTGGCGAGAACGGTGGCCGTTCCTACGCCACCGAGCCTCGTGGCCGGCGCACCGGAAATCCACGTGGCGTCCTTGGCGAGCTAGGATAAATCCGAACCGTGGGCGGGCCCGGCCCCGCCCACGGCGGTGAGGTCGAATAAGGCCTTGGTCGTCAGCACCACTTCGCCGCTCAGGCGGCGCAAGATCTGTTCGCTCTCTCGACGAAAGTCGAGCAGCCCTTTTCCCTCGATGTCGTGACACAACTGCACCAATCGAAGCGCGCCGACATTGGCGCCATTACCCTTGAGCGCGTGCAACAGATCGCAAAACGCCGCATGATTCTTCCTCGCTACGGCATCGGTTAGGTCACGCAGCAAACGCTCGCATTCGCGCTCGAATTCCGTAACGATCTGCGCGATCGCCGTCGGATCGTTATAGAGGCGATCGAGTTCGGTGATGACTTCCGTGTTCAGCACGGGTATGTCTTCGATCGGCGCGGCTTCCACGCTTCGCCAGCGCGCGAGATCGTACACCTCGGTCTCTTCCAGGAGCTTCTCGATCGTGCTGACGATGGCGCTCGCGGTGGCAGGCTTCGTGAGATAGGCGTCCGCGCCCGATTCCGCGGACGCGAGTTTCGCATCGACGGTCGCGTTAGCGGTCAACATGATGACGGGGGTGTTCGCGCCACGCCGCAGCATCCGGTACTGCTTGATCACCGCAATGCCGTCCAGTTCGGGCATGTGCATGTCGATGATGGCTGCGCGATACCCGCCCTCGAGCATCATTTCAAGCGCTTGCTCGCCGTTCTCGGCGGCGTCAACTTCGTATTTCGCCGTTTCGAGAATTTTTCGCAGAATCATCAGATTCGTCCGATTATCATCGGCGATCAAAAGTCGCGGGCGCCGACGGGCTGCTTGCCCCCACGCCCACGGCTCGACTCGAATGACTCCGCGTTCCGCGTCGATGTTGTACAAACCGCTCGTGTGCAGCGCGTTGAACAACATCGCAGCCGGCACCTCGTAAGGGAGAATCGAGGCATAACCCCATTTGCGCACTTGCGCTTCGCCGGACGACGCATCGGAAATCAGGAACGTAGGTGTGGACGCAAGCCAGGCCTTATTGAGAAAGTCGTCCGCACGGTGAGCACCGCTCGTTCCCAACGCCGCCGCGCCATCGACGAGCACCGCATGGATCGGGTTGTTTAAACGAATGCTGCGCCCGAGAAGGCCGGTTGCCTCTGCAATCGACGGCACCACGGTTAACGACACGCTCCAACTCCGCAACAGGCCGACGACACGATCGTGCAATGCCGCGTTTTCGGAGACGAGAAGGGTCCGCATGCCAGCCAGGAGTGCGGCACCCTGCTCGGGAGGCTGCTGCCGGACAAACCGAATTTCCGCGTGGAAAACGCTGCCCTTGCCCTTCGCGCTGGTTACACGCAGCTTCCCGCCCATGAGTTCGACGAGTTGCTTGGAAATCGTCGTTCCGAGACCCGTGCCGCCGTAGCGCCGCGTAGTGGCCGTATCCTCCTGGGAGAATGCCTCGAAGATCCGTTCTTGCGCCTCGACCTCGATGCCAATGCCCGTGTCGTGCACTTCAAATCGCACCGAGACGGAGCGCTCGTCGTGATGAACCAGACGGGCCTCCAGAGAAACGTAACCCACGTCCGTGAATTTGACGGCATTCGACAAGAGATTTAGCAGCACTTCTTGCAAATGATGCGGATCGCCCACGAGCCGATAGGGTATGGCTGGGTCGATTCGAAGCATGAAGCGCAGACTCTTCTCGAGCGCGATGCCTCGCACGAGACGCATCGCCCGGTTGAGCACTTCGTGCAGATCAAATTCGACTTGTTCGATGATCAGCTTACCCGCTTCGATCTTGCTGAAGTCGAGTACGTTGTCGATCTGACGCAAGGATACGTTCACTGATTCCCGGATTACATCCAAAAGCGCGTGGTCTTCGCGTGCAAGACGTCTCTTCTTGTCGCTCCCTAAGAGGTCCGTGGTCCCAAGGATACCGTTGAGCGGCGTGCGCAACTCGTGACTCATGCGCGCTAAAAAGCGGCTTTTTGCAGCATTCGCTTCTTCAGCGCGCTTCGTGGCCATCTCCAACTGATTGATGAGGTGTGTCGCATAGGCCGGGAGAAGCACGAGAGCCAGAACGACCGCGGCCGAGACTGTCGTGAGTTCCTTCCATACGGGTGATAACGCAATCACGAAGGAAAAGCCGGTGAAGCTAAAAACGGCGCTGATGATCATCGGCCAATGGCCGAACCTGAAGCCGTTACCCAGCGTCACCCACAAGTACAGCATGAACAGCGGAATGCCCGCCTCGCCGGTAGAAATCATCAAATAGCTAATCGCGCAAACGTCACCCGCGTTCGCGATTGTCCTGCGCATCAGCGACGAACTACGATCGCGCAGCGCTAAAATCATTAGCAACGTCGATAGCCCGATAAACCCACAAAGGAACACGAGCCACGCCGGAGGCCCGTCGTCGAAACCAGTCGGGGCATATGAAAAGACAAAGTAGGCCAGAACAGAAACCGCAATTGTCACGCGTACGATAGCCTGCCCGCGCTCGCGTCCCAGCTGGTTGTCGCCCTTGAATTTCGAGGCCCAAATCATTGCGACTACGTCGCTCGGCAAACGCAAAAGCTGGTGAACGCCCCAGCCGGCGAACGCGCGGCTATCGCGCGCGCGCCGCTCTTGTTCTCGCAGTTCGTTCGGCCGCAAGTTGCGCACGGATTCGAATATCCGAGCGCGTAACTTCTGTAAGGGTCGCTTTACCATTTCAGCTCGTCGGTTAAACCATCTTGCGATCAAGTACGGTCAGACCCGCACACGCCCAAACGTGCGTCGCTGCGGTTTCAATTAAACGCGGCACTGAACAAATGAAAGTTGACTCGGCACGCGTTGGAAACAACGTCGGCCGTCCTTTCGTCTTTTATACCAGCCATCACTTTTTCGAGCTCGTCGAGATGGCCGGCATCCATCGGTCCATGGGTGGAAAGAAACTTTACGCCTACCGGCGGATCCAGCTGCAGGTTAAGTGCTTTCGCTACACCCATACCCGCGCGTCCAGCCAGGCGCGAGGCAATCGCCTCGAGCACGTAAACCATACCCAAGACACCGCAGGGGTGCTCTCTTTCCGAGATCGAATAGTTGAATCCGATCAATCCTTGAACCTCTTTGCACGGGCGTCCCGACTTCACCGCCTGCACGAAATCGGCGCCGCCGACTGCCTCGCAGTCTTCGAGCACCCAGATTTCGTGTCCCTTTTCTTCCTCGATGTGTTCGTAATAAAAATACCGCGTCGATGCGAATGAATCCGAGCAGCGTGCGGCGGCGGCGGCCATCGCCGGGCAAAAGTGCCAGACGACGTGATAAAGATCGTTGAGAAATCCCTTATACCGCTCCCGGCCAACGGTCCCTGAAACGAGCGCGCCGATCAAAGGCAACCTCGCGAACTTCTCGAGTTCTTCCGCGCTCTCTGCCTTCAACCGCTCGAATAACGTCATCACGATCCGCTCCTAAACTGTTAGCCACGACCGTCCTAAATCATGGATAGAAAACTCTTAGGTCATACACCGCGCTGGAAGCGAATCGGCTGAGCCGTCTCAACTCACTCCAGGAAATATAGTCTCAATTCACTCGCGGCGGCTAGCAAAACGCGCGCACGGGAGTGGCAAGGAAACATGGGAAAAACGGCTATATATTACGTTGTCTTAGTAGGTTCCGGCGACAACTTAACCTAACGCCATATGTGTAGCGGGTTGTGCGCAAAGACGGCTCGCAGTTTCAAGATATTGCAGTGCTTTTCACTCTCTTTACTGTCTGTCGCCATTCTACCAGGAGCCGTCCCGCGGTATCTGAGTCCATTAGCGGATCAAATATGCTACCCGCGCGCCATTGCGCCGAGATCTCGTCGATATCCGCCCACACCCCCGCGCCAATCCCAGCGAGGTAAGCGGCGCCGAGGGCGGTCGTCTCGAGCACGCGGGATCGCACTACGCGTACGCCAAGGATATCCGCTTGAAATTGCAACAAGAAGTCATTCGCCGCGGCGCCGCCGTCGACCCGCAGCTCCAATAACTTGTGACCTGCGTCTGCCTCCATCGACTGAAGCAAGTCCGCCGCCTGAAACGCCATCGATTCAACAGCGGCGCGCGCGATATGGCTAGCGGTTGTACCGCGCGTTAGACCGAAAATCGCGCCACGGGCATCGGGATCCCAATATGGTGCGCCGAGACCGACAAAGGCCGGAACGAAATAGACGCCTGCAGAATCCGGGACTGACTGGGCAAGCGCCTCTATGTCCGAGGATTTCTTGATGATGCCGAGTGCGTCACGTAGCCATTGAACAACCGCGCCGCACACAAACACGCTACCTTCCAATGCAAAGCGCGGCGCGCCGGCGAGCTGCGCGGCTGAAGTCGTAATCAATCCGCGCGTGGACATCCTCGGCTGCGCGCCCGTCTGCATTAACATGAAACAACCGGTCCCATACGTGCACTTCGCCATGCCTGGCTCGTGGCAGGCTTGTCCGAACAACGCGGCTTGTTGATCGCCGGCGATACCGGCGATCAGAATCGGGGCCCCGAGCAGTTCTGCTTCCGTCTCCCCATAGCGATAGCCGGATGGCAGAACGTCGGGCAATAGCGCCCGCGGCACGTTGAGTATGTCGAGGAGCTCTTCGTCCCAAGTATCGCGGCGAATGTCGTACATCAATGTGCGCGATGCGTTGCTCACATCCGTGACATGCAGGCGGCCACCGGTCAAGTTCCACGCCAGCCACGTATCGACGGTACCGAACGCGAGTTTGCCGGCCTGCGCATCGCGCCGTGCTCCCGCGACGTTATCCAAGATCCAAGCGAGCTTGGTGCCGGAGAAATACGGGTCGAGCACCAACCCGGTTTTAGCGCGGAATTTTTCTTCCAGCCCGCGCGCTTTCAGCTTGCTGCACGAATCCGCGGTGCGCCGATCTTGCCACACGATCGCGTTGCTGATCGGCTTGCCGGTGGCGCGCTCCCAAACGATGGTGGTCTCTCGCTGGTTAGTGATGCCGATAGCGGCGATCTGACTTGCGCTCAATCGTGCGCGCGCGATCGCCTCTCGGGCCACTTGAAGTTGCGATTGCCATATCTCGAGGGGGTCGTGTTCTACCCAGCCGGGTGCGGGGAAGATCTGTCGAAACTCTTGCTGCGCGCTAGCGAGCGCATTGCCCGTGCGGTCGAAGACGATCGCACGCGAGCTGGTCGTTCCCTGATCGAGGGCAAGGATGTAACTCATCGTTCGAAACCTCGTTGATCGTCCTCTGCGTGGGGATTACACGACCGGTGACGGATTAGGACCTCGAAGGCGCGCCGCTCTCAAGCTTGGCTCCCATGTCGAGTCTTCGGTTGCCTGTTCGTGCCGAGGAACGCCGGTAGCGACGTCGCGAGCTGTCGCGCGGTTTCCGCCGATGCGTGTAGCCCAAGCTTTGAGCGTCTCCACAAAATATCTTCGGGCGTCGTTGCCCATTCGTGCTGCGCGAGATAGCGGACTTCCGCTTCGAACAAACCGTCGCCCAGCGGTTTGCCCAGACCCCCGATGTTTGATATGGCCTCGAGTAGCCGATGGGTGCGCGTGCCGTACGCATGCGCATAGCGGCGCAACACATCCGCGGGCATCCACTCGTAGCAGCGTTGTAGGTCAGCCATGAATCCATCGAAATCCGCTTTCGCGATATCGCCCCCCGGCAAACAGGCCTTCGCCGTCCATGCGGGGCGCCGCGCACCTAACGCCGGCGCAAGCAGCTGCATCGCTTCTTCCGCGAGCCGACGGTACGTAGTGATCTTGCCCCCAAGTACCGAAAGCAACGGGGCGCACCCCACGCTCGCGTCGTACTCCAGCGCATAGTCGCGCGTGACGGCCGATAGATCGGCTGCGTCATCTTCCAAGAGCGGACGCACCCCGGAGTAGCGCCATACAACGTCACTCGCGGAAATCTGCTGCTTGAAATAGCGATTCGCCATCGTGCAAAGATACCCCGTTTCCTCCGCCGAAATAACCGCCTGCGCGGGATCGCCGTGGAACGCGACGTCGGTCGTGCCGATCAGCGTGAAGTCGCGCTCATACGGAATGGCAAACACGATGCGCTTGTCGGGGTTCTGTAGCAGGTATGCGTGATCGTGCTCGAAGAGCTTGCGCACGACGATATGGCTGCCTTTGGCCATCAGCAGATCGCGCTTGGGCGTTACCGCGAACGCGTGACGAAGCAGATTGGCCGCCCACGGTCCGGCCGCGTTGACCACGGTCCGCGCTCTCACAATCTGCTCGGCGCCCCCGGTCGCAGATTGGAGCGTCGCCTCCCAGTGATCGACATGGCGTCGCGCGGAAATAAATCGCGTGCGTGGCAGAATCGTTGCGCCCCGTTCCGCTGCGTCCATTGCGTTCAGCACCACTAGGCGCGCGTCATCGACCCATGCATCGGAATAGACGAAACCCTTGGTGATGCGAGATTGCAGGGGGCGCCCTAGCGGGCTCGACGCCAAATCGACGCCTCCGGATCCGGCCAGCAGCTCGCGCTTGCCGAGATGATCGTAGAGAAACAAGCCCGCGCGAATCAGCCACGCGGAACGCAAACCGGCGTCGTGCGGCATGACGAAGCGCAGTGGCCGGATGATGTGGGGGGCCGCGCGCAGGAGCACCTCGCGCTCTTGCAGCGCCTTTCTTACCAAGTTGAATTCGTAGTATTCCAGGTAGCGCAGGCCACCATGGATGAGCTTGGTGCTGGCCGATGACGTATGAGCCGCTAAGTCGTCTTGCTCACAAAGCAACACGGCGAGCCCGCGCCCAGAGGCGTCGCGGGCGATACCAGCGCCGTTGATTCCACCTCCCACGATAAGGATGTCGTATTGGGGGTTATCGGCCATCGACTCTCCCGGTCAGCAATCGAAGCGCCCGTCTTGGAACCCCCGATCGGGATCGCCGGGCCGGACGACGCTCTCGTTAACTCGCCTCGGCCACGGACGGATGCCACTCGAAGAATCGCGTCGCGCGAATCGGCGCCTCCAGGATGAACGATGCGGCGCAACATTCGGCAACATCCAGCGTCTGCAGCCGCCAGCGTTCCGGGTTCGACTCCGCGGGCGCACGCAGCAAGCGCGGCGCATCCTGCGGGCAAATCGTGACTTCGATGTCGGCGGGCGACACCGACAGACCCGAGCCGATCGCCTTGATGTACGCCTCCTTGCGGCTCCAGAGCGCAAAGAACGCCGGCCGCCGATCGACCTCGGCCAAGCGCTCAAATGTCTCGCGTTCGCTGGCGCAAAAAACAGTTCGCCCCAATGCGTCGACGTCGATATTAGAATTCATGAACTCCACGTCCACGCCGATGGCCCGTTCGGTCGTCATCGCGCATACGATCCAATCGCTGGAGTGAGACAGGTTGAAGGAGATATGACGCGCAGCCGATGGGAGGTCGAGTAGCGGCTTGCCGTGGGAACCGAACCGGAAAACGATGTCCGTCGGGCCGACACCCGCGTAGCCGGCGAGCAGACGCCGCAACAGGCTGCGACCGGCGATGAATCGATTCCGGTCTTCCGCACGCAGGTAACGGCCGGCGCGCACGCGCTCGTCATCCGAAAGCAAGGCGTTGGACTCCTGGAGCGCGGGCAGAATGTCCGGAACGCAAAGCCGCCACACGTGCGCCTCATCGGGCGCGAGGTGTGGCGCAACCGAGGCACGCTTCCAGTGGCTCACGCGCTCCGTTTTACGAAACCGGTTTCAGTTGAGCACAACGCCGACTCCCTTTTCTTTCGCCTTCGTGTAGTAAGACGCCGCTATGGCGATATCGAAAATCGCGAGTCCCATGGGGTTGAACATAACGGTAGCCTCGGGCGAAATGCCGGAGACGGCGTCGGTACAAACGATGTCGGCCATCGAGCGCGTGTGGCCGCGCGTGAGACCATGCATCTTGTGAGCAACCTCGATGTCGGTATTGTCACGACAGACCTCGTCCCAGTCATCGACTATCAAGCAATCGACACCGATAAGCACCTCGGGCGAATAATCGCGCAACGACACATTCAGCAACAGCGTCCCCGGTTTCGGACGCCGATCGATATACCGGTGCGGTGACGTCGTGCAGGTCAGGAACACATCCGCCTCGGCGTAGGCTTCGTTCCACTCACCGCAAAATCGCAGGCGCTTGCGAATTTCGGCGGGCAGCGGCACCTCCTCGACACGCTTGCTGATGTCGTATGCGAGGATCTCCGCTACCTCGGGGAACAGCGACACGATCATGTCGAGGTGCATTCGCCCGATCGGGCCAAGTCCGACGATACCGACCCGAGCGCGGCGGCGGCGATTATCGGCCAGGAGAGTTCGGATCATGAGACCGCTAACCGCGGCGGTGCGAATCTCGCTTAAGAGCGCGCTATTGATGATGCACAGCGGTACTCCGGTATCGGCATCGTTGATGACAACGACGGAATGCGCTCGACTCAATCCCTTTTGTGGGTTCTTAGGAAAGCTCGCAATCCATTTGATACCGGCGCGGTGCACGTCGCCGCCGACATAGGCCGGCATCGCGATGATGCGATTCGTCGGATCCTTGTAGCGAAGATAAGGTTTGATCGGGTAAGCACAGTCCTGCGCCGCGGCAAGGCGAACCGCTTTCTCGATCTGGGAGACGCATTCCCGCCAACCAATGCCGATGTCGAGCAGATGCTCGCGGGCGAGATACAACACGGTTGCTATCCTCCTGCCTTGTCGGCGCCCAACGCCCGCGCGGGCCGCTCGATCCCGAACGAACGACCTCTACCGCCTGGCGGGAAATGGGCCGTCGCGACCGTGGACCGAATGAAACGCTCGACCCATTGTTTGTCGTAAACAGTATCCAGATAGGCGGTGCCTTTATCCGGGCAGAGAAAGACCGCGTTCGGCTTGCGTTTGAAGTGCAGGCCATCGAAGTAACGCTTGATCGCGAAATAGACGGTACCGGTGGAGCCGCCGGCGAATATGCCGTGTTCCTCGAGCAGGGCGTAACAGCCGCTTACCGTCTCGCTCTCGCTCACGTGCAGCACGTCGTCGATCGTCGCTTCCTTCAGCAGCTCCGGTACGATCCCCGCCCCGATGCCCGGTATGTGCCGCGGTTTCGGCGGCGCGCCGAAGATCACCGAACCTTCGGTGTCGACCGCGATTATCTTTACGTTCGGAAACTTTTTTTTCAGCCGGCGCGAAACGTTGGCGATCGTGCCGGCGGTGCTGACGGCGATAAAAGCGTAGTCGAGAGAGTCGAAGCGATCGGCGATTTCGGCGCCGACGCCGTGATAGTGGCACTCGAGAATGTCGCGGTTACTGTACTGGTGCGTCCAGTACAGCGTCGGATCCTGGGCACGCAGCTTGTCCACCGCGCTAAGCCGCGTAAGCAAATACCCGCCTTTCGGGTCGCGTTCCGTCACTTTGACGACGTGATCGGTCAGCAAGCGCAAGTTGCGCTCGTAGATCGGATTGATGCTGGGGTCGATCACCGCGACGAATTTCATGTCCAGGGACTTACATATCGCCGCGAGCGAAATCGCGAAGTTTCCCGACGACGATTCGACAACGCTGGAATTGCCGTTGATCTCGCCGCGTGCGATAGCACCCTCGATCGCTCCGAAGGCAGCGCGATCCTTGATGCTTCCCATAAAGTTATTGAACTCGAGTTTGGCGTACAGATTGATCGTGTCGAAATCGAGTTTTACCAGCGGCGTATTCCCGATCAGCACCTTTATGCGGGAAAACTTGCTGCTGTTCAGAGTCCTTGCCGGCATTTCCATTGTTGTGCTCCTCGCGGCTTCGCTACGCGTAAACCACGTAGGCCATAGACGCCCGGACCCTCAACGCACCTCTCCGGCGCGCTGTCATGCCCTTGACACATATCCATTATGCAGTCGTCGAACCAAAAGTCCATGACTCTCAGGGTCCTCGCCCGACATCTGCGGCGAACACACCTAGGGAAGCTCTGAATAAGTCCCCAAAGCTATTTCTCACCGCAAAGGCGCAGAGGACGCAAAGGGTTTTCTCGATAAATCTCATGTTTTTCTTCGCGTCCTTTGCGCCTTTGCGGTGAATG
>JBGPCS010000010.1:0-18234 GCA_041481875.1 Sulfurifustaceae bacterium | reverse complement strand
TACCTTTCGGTACAGTGGTTTTCAAGACCACCGCCTTAAACCACTCGGCCACCTCTCCGGTGTTTGCCTTCCTACTGATTTGCGCCTGTCCTTGGTGCGCGACCGACCCGCACGTCCGTGCGCGCGCTCAGCGGAACGAGCACACGTCAATCGTGTTCGTGAAATTTCCGCCTCGTTCGCTCGGTTACCTCGCCGGTCGGCTGCATTTTGGCGTCGAAAGCACTGCTCGTCTACAAGGAATACGCGGTCCATCTGTCCGATCCTTGGATGTGGCGACTCGAAGGGTTGAGTAAACGGCACTAAGCCGAGGTGAATGGCCGGGTTCATAGACTACAGTGTCCTATAGGGCGAGAGCGCACGCCGGGAAATTCACCGCCGGAAGGGCATATGGCTTATTCGATACTCGTAAACCGTGAAAGGGGCTGGGTGGAGGTCCTGCATCGAGGCGTCATGAAGCTCGCGGAACTGAACGAGGCGCGTCAGAAGAGCGCGGAAATCTTGCGCCAGGAGTCGCTCGCACGCGTCCTCGTCGATGGGCGCGAGGCCGATTTCTCGAATCTCTCCCTCAGCGAAAGATTCCAGTTCAATAGCACCTATCAAACCGAATTTTCGACGATTCCGTCCGTGCGTATTGCCGCAGTAGTCGCCGTGCAACGGCGACCCGAATCCAACTTTTCGGAAACGGTTGCGCGCAATCGAGGAACTCCGTTCCGGGTGTTCGTGGACTGGGACCAGGCGTGCGACTGGCTGGCCGAAGAGACGAATGACTGAGACAAACGTCGGGATGGGATACGGACCTCGTTCGAACGCCTACCGGCAGTACGCTCGACCGAATCTCGCCGACGCTGTGCTGGATGCGCTGCGGAAGTCCGGTAAAGACCCGGAACGCCTAACCTGCGTCGATCTCGCTTCCGTCGATCAGTTCCACAGCCGCGGCAAGTTGGCCACCATGGATCTTGCGCGTCTCGCGAACCTGGCGCCCGGCACACATGTGCTCGACATGGGCGGGGGCTTAGGCGGTCCGGCACGTACGCTCGCCGCGGAGTTCGGTTGCCGCGTCACCGTGCTCGACATCACGGAGGAGTATTGCCGCGTCGGCGAGATGCTCACGCGACGTACCGGATTGAGCGAGCAGGTAACCTTTTGTCGTGCGAGCGCGCTCGATGTGCCGTTTGCGGACTCGAGCTTCGACGTCGTTTGGGCGCAACATTCGAACATGAACATCGAAGCCAAGGAGCGCCTCTACGCCGAGATTCATCGGGTCCTTCGTTCCGCCGGCCGCCTCGCCATCCACGAACTTTTCGCGGGCCCGCGGCAACCGATTTATTTTCCCGTCCCGTGGGCGCGCCAACCCGATGCGAGTTTCTTGCGCAGCGCCGATGACATGCAGGCAATCATCCGTAACGCCGGTTTCGAGCAGGCGGTTCTCAACGACCGTACGGAAGCAACTCTAAAGTGGTTCCGTGAGCGCGCCACGACGGCAGCGGGCAAGGAACCGCCGGCGTTGGGTCTGCACTTGTTGCTGGGCGAAGAATTCAAGGCAGCATTCGCGAATCAACTGCGCAACCTCGAGGAGAGGCGCGTCGCGATCGTCGAAGCTGTCTATCGCCGCGTCTGAGCGCTTCAAAGATAGACGTATCGCACGTGCCACGATCCACGCGGGCCCCCGCTGGGCCTGCCGAATTTGGCGACGTAGCCGCAAGGCTGTCACGTTGAGCGCGGTCAGTTTCGAGCAGGGACGAAGAAGGACCGCCGCGTCGGCAAGTCGGCGTTGTCCGAGGCCGAGCCGAGCTTTCCTGCCGCCGGTATCTCGGCACTAACGTCGAAAGCCAACAAGTAACCTCTTTGGCGCGGAGCTAGCTCCGCGCTACGAAATCCGAACGCCGCTTTGTTGGCGGTTCCGCTGCCTCCGAAGGTTCCCATATTGCTCCGTTGCGCCGATCACGCCGGTTGCTTGACTGCGGCATAGGTCCTGCTTCCAAAACTCTCGAGCAGACTAATTCGGTTCAACTCAACACAAAGGGGTATTCAGATGAGTAAGTCAATTGCGAGGGCGTGCGCCCTTGTTGCAGTGGTGGCGCTGACGTTGATGGCAGGATGCAAAGGTGGCGGTGGCGGCGGTTCGGTCACGGCGCCGGCGGGGACGGTTCAAGGAATCGAGACCCCGAGCAGTATTTCCGTAGTCTCCGCGAACAACGGTTAACGGGAGACGACGATGAATATCGGTAACGCATTTCGCAAACTCGGGGTTGCCGCGATCGCGGCCTTTCCTATCCTTGTCGCCGCCGCGCCGTCCGCGACGTCTTCTTATGTCACGGACGTACAGAACAGTTACGTGCAAGACCAGACTTCCGAAGGCATCCGCCAGGTAAACATGATCAGCTGCTTCATGAGCGCCATGAAGCCGAGCGCGATGGTCAATCAGGGCAACTATCTCGCGCTCGTCGATGAGACGAAGTGCGACGCGAACCGCGACAGCGCGAGCAACTCCGGCTCCAGCAACTCGGGCTCGAACGCTTCGCAGTACGTGACCGCCACGCTCAACTCCTCGCGCGCGTCGAATAGCGATCCGATGATCGTGAAGACGTGGGTGGATGAATCGGATAACGGCAATCAGCAGACGATTTATGTGCACACGTCCGCCTCGGTGGCGCCGAGCGCCGGCAACCCCTACGGGCAGTTTCGTTTGGACTACTGCGGGGTGGCGCAAGGCACCAGCGCCTGTATGGTGAACGGTTACATCGATGCGAGCTCGAGCGGTCTCAGCTACTACGAAACCGAATCAGGCGGCGGCGGTGGGCCACGCACCATCGCGATGACACTGAACGCGAGCGGCATTACGTCCGGCTCCGGCAGAATGTCGATCGCGCAATCGGGCGGCGGCGGATCAGCCGACTACACGTTCGCCTACAACTCGCAATACTTCCGCCGCTCCGACGGCACGGCGGACCAGTGCTTCAGCCGCGATGCATCCGATGCGGGCACGGGGTTCTCCGTCTGGCGTTACGGTTTATACGACGCTACGGACGGCTCGCGCATTACGCGCAACTCCGGGTTCCCGATCGAATACACCTCGGGCGGAACGGCGTACCACGGCTACCTCGGCTATTGGGGATTGTGGCTACCGCAGGAAGTGATGAGTTCCGTCACGACCGGCAGCACCGTGAAGAAAGTCGACTACAACGGCGGCGCGGCGACCGCGACGTCTTACACGTTGGTGAAGGGCAGCGGCAAGCTCACGAAGTACACCAAAGGCACGAAGACACTGGCCGAGATCGATCAGATCCGCTTCATGTTCTTTGCGTCCGCGAACAGCGGACCGGCGGGGCTCTCGCCGTACAACCAGGGCACGAGCTACGAAGCGTATTGGGATAATACGAACAAGCGCTTCGCCATCACCGGAAAGCAATCGTGCGGCGGCAGCGGCTGCAACATGGTTAGCTTCACCGAAGTTGCGACCGCGAATTCATACTGGTCGACCAATTATGCATTCGGTTTGTTCGGCTGGTCGCAAGCGCTGGGCGGAGAGGTGTTCGTCGCCACCGGCGCGCTCGCGAACGATGGATCGAACGCGGCTTCGCTGGCGGTGACGTATCGCACGCAGGATCTGGTGTATCCCTCGCAGTATGCGGGCATCGGTAACCTCGGCTGCATCGCCGATTGTCCGACGGCGAACGGTATCGCGGCGCTAGTCGCGGGATCGGCGCAGACGCCATTCGGCACGACGGCGGGAAATTACGCGCCGACGGCGGCGGGGAGTCTAGTGACGTACACGCTCGATGCAACCACTGGAAACTTGCAGGACGGCACCACGGCGGCGGTCAGTGCCGCGTCGGCCAGTCTGACCGGCCAGTTTCAGTGGGGCATTCGTTCGGGAAAGCTTTTCCCGGCGTCGCAAGCCGGCGTAGTCGATTCGGCCGACGGCGCTGCCGACAACAGTTATCGCGTGTCGAGCGTCGATGCGCTTAATATCTACTACGTGTGGGAGACCGGTCCGAATGCGTGGAATCAGTTCTCGGCGGCAAAGGACTCTGGCGGTAATTTCGTAACGTTCGATGCGCCGCTGCAGGTGAACTTTACCGTGCCGAGTGGCGCGGCGTACGGCTCGTACGCGGGCACGACGATCGTAATGCAATACAACGGGTTCGGCGACTTGTTCGGCATCCCGGGCAAATGCGTATCGATGATCACCAACGATCCGGTGAGCTGCGATACCCAGAACGCCCGCTACGTGCCGGAGTTCATCGTTCCGTTCGATCAAACCGCCGGCAAAGTTACCAACGGTTCGACCACCTATTTGGTCAAGTGGCTGGACCGCGAGATCCGATTGGCAAAAAAGAACGTCAGCGTGTGTTCGGGCGCCGGTCTCAATCTACCGTCAGGTATCGGTTTGCCGACCAGCGCCGGGTTGAAAGATCCGTCGAATGCATCGTCCGATGTCTACATCGGCGTGAAGCCGGTGGTCACGGATGCGCCGCGGGTTATTCACGGTGAAGTGAAGTACTAGTCGCTGCAGCGGTAAGCAGCATGACGGGGGCGCGGAAGCGCCCCCGTTTTTTTGCGCACCGATGGCAAATCGGTCGGGACTGAACCCGTCGTTTCTATCCGACGGTCGCGTGGTGCCGCGGCGGCCGGCGATTCTTGTCCGGATGCTTCTTGGCATTGCCCCGCGGTTCGGCGACGTGTGCGCGCTGGGTAGCGCGGCCGTGGTCGTGGCGCTGGCGGTGCTCCGGACGGCGATGCTGGTGCTGCGCGTTGGACGAAGGCCGGCGTTCAGGAGCCGGATTCGCCGCACGCGACTGCGGCTCGAAACCTTCGACCGCGGTCGCGGGGATTTCGATCTTGATGAGCTTCTTGATCGCGGCGAATTGCGTGCGCTCCTCGATAGACACGAGCGATATCGCCGCGCCGCTTTGTCCGGCGCGTCCGGTGCGGCCGATGCGGTGTATGTAGTCTTCCGGATTGTGCGGCAAATCGAAATTCACTACGTACGGAAGCTCGTTAATGTCGAGGCCGCGCGCGGCGACGTCGGTCGCGACGAGCGCGCGCACATTCATGCGCTTGAATTCCGCGAGCGCGCGCGTGCGTTGGCTCTGGCTCTTGTTGCCGTGAATGGCGGTCGCGTCGATACCGGATTTTTCGAGCTGCTTGGCGAGACGATCCGCGCCATGCTTGGTGCGCGTGAACACGAGGACCTGTTGCCAATTCTGCGTGTCGAACAGATGCGCGAGCAACTCCCGTTTGCGCGAATGATCCACCAGGTACGCCGCGTGGCTCACGCCCTCGGTAGGCGCGTTGCGTCGTGCCACTTCGATGGTCTCGGGATCGCGCATAAAGCGTTGCGCGAGCGCGCGAATCGGATCGGCGAAAGTCGCCGAGAACAGTAACGTCTGCCGCGCGCGTGGCAACTGCTTCACGATGCGCTCGATCGCCGGGAGAAACCCCATGTCGAGCATGCGATCGGCTTCATCGAGCACCAGCACTTCGATGCCGGAAAGATCAATGCTGCGGCGCGTGAGGTGATCGATCAACCGACCGGGTGTCGCCACTACGATTTCGTAGCCTGAGCGAAGCTCGCGCATCTGCGGATTGATGTTGACCCCACCGAATACCTGCGCGCAGCGCAGCCGCAAGTAACGACCGTAGGTGCGTACCGATTCGGCGACCTGGGCCGCCAATTCGCGCGTGGGCACCAGCACCAGCGCGCGCGGGCGGCCCGCAGCTTGGGACGCGGCGAGCCGCTGGAGCAACGGCAGCGTGAACGCCGCCGTTTTGCCGGTCCCGGTTTGCGCGCTAGCCATGAGATCGCGACCGGCGAGAATCGTCGGGATCGATCGCGCTTGAATGGGAGTGGGCGTGTCGTAGCCTTGATCGGAAACGGCGTGCAGGAGTTCGGCCGACAGGCCGAGGGAAGCAAATGTCATTAGTTTTTAGATTCCTTGAATGAATGAGCCAAGGCAAACCGGACTCGTAAGAGATCGGGCTGATAGTGCTTAGCGGAGGTGGCCTTGGCAGACACCGCAACCGGTTTGCGAATACCGGCATAAGAACGCGGAGCGAATCTAGGCGGGCACTCTAGGCGCTCAACCGAGAGCGCCGTGACAAACTGGGCGAACCTTAGCACAGAAAGTGCCGAGTATCCAAGAGTTCCCTCCAGCCCAGAGTATTTCTTACCTCGTCGTGCGACCGCTGCGGCGATCCGTTAACCGCCAGACGCGTTGCCGTTCCATCCAACCCGCGCCCTGCGGTACCCTCTCGTTCTTGCGAGTGGCGTCGACCCCGATCAAACGCGAGGAGATGAAATGAACAAAGGCCGGCATGTTGCGAACGTTGTTTTCGCCGTGGCCCTCATGGCGAGCGGCTGTGTTACCAAGAGCACATACGAGCAATTGGAAGCCGACAAGAATCGGGAGATCGCGGCATTGCAAGCAGAGCGACAGGCGTTGCAGAAGCAGCGCGCCGAGTTGCAGCAACAGACCCAGGCTCTGGAGACGCAGCGCTCGGGACTGGAGGAGCAAAAGTTGTTGTTGGAGCGGGAATCGGTGGCGCTACAGACTCAGGTCGGCTTGTTGGGACAACAACGGGCGTCGCTCGAGCAGCAGAAGGCGGCGCTCGAGCAGGAGAAAGTATCGCTTGAACGCCGGCAAGGGGAGCTGCAGAAGCAAATTCAGGCGCTGGAGCAACAAAAAACGCAGTTGCTTGCCGCGAGCCAGCAAACGCAGACGCAATATGACGCGCTGGTGCGCAATCTCAAGGACGAAGTGCAGAAGGGCCAGCTTCAGGTCAGGCGATATAAGGATATGCTGACGGTCGACGTTGCCGAGCAGCTTTTCTTCGACTCCGGGCAGGCCAGCCTAAAAGACTCCGGCAAGGACGTGCTCAAGAAAGTCGGCGACACCTTGAAATCATACGATGACAAGGTCATCCGCATCATCGGCCATACGGACAATGTCCCGATCGCGAAAGCGCTGCAAAAACTTTACCCGTCGAACTGGGAACTCTCCGTGGCGCGCGCAACGACCGTCGTCCGGTACTTGCAAGAGGTCGGTATCCCGCCGGAGCGGCTGATCGCGTCCGGCCGCGCCGAGTATGCGCCGGTCGCGTCCAACGACAGCGCAGAGGGCCGCAAGAAGAACCGCCGCATCGAGATCACGTTGATCGATCGAAACGTGGCGCAGGAGATCAATCCGGCGACGAAGTGAGTCTGCTAGCGCGCGCCTGCCGTTTGTCAGACGGCGACTCAGACGGTCATATCGATGTGGCCTTGTTCTAGGTTGAGCGCAATGCCGGCGAAGACGTCGTCGCGGAGAAAGACATATTTTCGGTGGATCTTCTGGAGCTTCTTCGGATCGCGTATGAAGATCGCATAACATTCAGCGAAATCCTCCATCGCGTTACGCGCCGCGTAGCGTGTCACGTGCCGCGAATGAGGGTTGATCAGCGTCACCCATTTCTTGCGTAACATGCTGTCGAGTATGCGGTCGAAGACGTGGTGGCCGATCTCGTGGTAAAGGATGTGCCGCAGCTCCGCGAGATGCTCGAAGTTGAACACCAATATCTTTCGTTCGTCGCGCAAGAACACCGCTTTGCTTCGCCGCGGGCACTGACTTTGGCGCAGCGCGAACCCCGAGCCGGTTTCCCAATCGGGGTCGTACACGATTTGATCTAAACCGGCGAGATGAAACGTGGGCAAGGCGTCGATGGTGGAGGAGATGTCGTCGACGCTCGCCATCGCCTGTCGGTTAAATCCCGATACCAACACGTTTACCGCGTGTCGACTCCGACCGCGATCCGACGCCGTTTGTTGTTTAGTTTGAATTCGCATTCGCCACAACCTAAGCGGGTCGATTATATTCATTCCGACCCGCTGCCGCGATAACGTGACGGGATAGCATCCGTCGATCGGCAGGCGGCGGCCGCTCGGAGCGTGAATTCAGATGGAATTCCACCGGTCGGAGCCGAGCGGCGGCATTTATTGCTATTGTTTACGGCAATGCGCCGGAAACGTCATAAAAAGTTTTCGTTTCGCCATGTCCTTTCGGGCTGGGGTATCCGCGCGCGCTTGTTCTGGTATCGGCTCGACAAGGCGCCGCTGATCGTCCTCTTGGTCGTGGGCGCGGTCGCGACTGGGTTCGGCTTTGTGTTGCACTCGATGGCGGTGGATTCGGCGGATCGCCGGAGCGTGATGTGTCTGGCGCTGAATGTGTACTTCGAGGCGCGCGGCGAACCCGAAGCGGGTCAATACGCCGTCGCCGAAGTTACGATGAACCGGGTTGCTTCGCCGTACTATCCCGATACCGTGTGCGAAGTCGTGTATCAGAAGAATTGGGATCCGTTACGCAAGCGCTACGTCGCGGCGTTCTCGTGGACGGAGTTTCGATCGGTGCCCGAACCGCGCGGTAAGGAGTGGCGGCGCGCGTGGAAGATCGCGGAGGATGTTTACTACGAGCGGCGCGAGCCGAAGCTCGCCGGCGTGTTGAATTATCACGCCGCTCGCATCGAGCCAAGCTGGTCACAGGATAAGAAGCCGGCGGCGGAGATCGGCCGGCACCGCTTCTACAAATGACAACGGTCGTCGGTGCGGGTAGACGCCGCGCCGCCCCGGCCGCGGCTCTTCAGCCGGATGCTCGCACGAATCGATACACTCCGGCGGCGTCGCATAGACGCTGCACCTGCTTCGCGTACATCAAGTAGTGCAGATGCGCGATTGCCTCACCCATCGCAAACCCGAGTTGATGGGAGTCGAGCTCGCGTTTGAACAGCCGGTCGAGCAGCGCCGCCGCCGTTTGCGGTTCGGCGGCGGCGTCGACGACCAGCGCAAAACGTTCGTCGTGATGCTGCACGAGGTCCGCTATCCGCTCGTGCATTCCATAGAACACCAATCCGTGCGAAGGAAGGACGAGCGTGTCGTGAGGCAGCGCGGTAAATTGTTGCAGACTGTCGAGGAACAGCCCGAGCGGATTGCCCTCCGGATCGATCGAGGTCACGCTCACGTTGGTGCTGATTCTCGGAAGCACCATGTCGCCGGCGATCATCAAGTCGAGCGCTTCGCAGTAAAGCGAAGCGTGCTCGGGCGAATGGCCGCGACCGATGAGAACCCGCCACGCGCGCCCGTCAACCATGATCGACTCGTCGCCGTAAATGCGCCGCAACGTCGCGGGAAGCGCCGGCACGGCGTCGCGAAAAGACCCGCGCCGTCGCGACATCGTCGCGAGCTTCGCGTCGTCGAGACCGTGTCGACGCAGCAGTTCCAATTGATGGTCCGGTGTCGTTCCGCCGAGCGTCGCCCAGAGCATGTGCGCGCTCGCGAATTCCGTCAGCGTCATCCATACATCGACATCGAAGCGCTCGGCGAGCCATGCGGCGAGTCCGATATGATCCGGATGCAGATGTGTCACGATGACGCGGTTTATCGGCCGCCCGCCGAGGCAGTCGGCGAAGATCTGCTCCCAAAGTTGCTTGGTGGCGTCGTTGCCGAAGCCGGAATCGACTATCGTCCAGCCGGCGCCATCGCGCAGCAGCCAGAGGTTGATGTGGTCGAGGACGAACGGGAGCGGCATTCGCAGCCAGTAAACTCCGTCGGCGACTTCAAGCAGCTTCCCGGGCGCGGGAAGCCCGGGCAGCGGATATTCAAGGCGTGCGGAAATGACAACTCTCCTTTGTTGTGGCCCGCCTGGGGCCTTTGGGTACCGGAGCGTTCGGATCCCAAACGCGCGGGATTGTAGCGCATTGGGCCGTACTCTGAGTTCAAACGACGGCTCCGGGAGTCCTCAAGCGGTCGTCTGCCGACTGGCGCGACCCTGCTCCCGTTGGGCCTAATCTAAGCAATAGATGCGCCAATCCGGGTTCGGAGCGGTAAGCGGGTTGGAAACAAGACATTCCGCCAACAAGTTGACGCTGACGCCTCATCTGCTATTTAAGGTTATAAGTCCTCGACGCGACTTTTTCGCCTTCGCCGCCTTGCTCACCGCTCGAACGCCGTTTACGGGAGCGCGAAGGGGTCGTCATTTACCATCGCGGATCCGCGTAGAAAGGGAGAGCTCGCGGAAGAAATCGCTAAGCGCGCGCGTCGGCCAACAATCTTATCGGGAGGAATAATCGTGAGGCGCACCTCGAATTTCAGCAACGCGGTCGCACTGACCGTCGCCGTTATCGTTTCCATGTTCGCCGTGTGGGCACACGCGGCCGAGAAGACCAAGGCGAAAGAACAGTACTTTCCGGTGCTCACGTTTAAGACGGGCTCGGCCGCGCCTTTGGGCATTTCGACTTTCTACGGTTATGTCGACTATTGGGAAATGCTCAACAAGCGCGACGGTGGTGTGAACGGCATCAAGCTCACGTGGGGCGAGTGCGAGACCGAGCGCAAGGTCGAGAGGGGCCTCGAGTGCTACGAGAAAATGAAAGCCTTGGGTCCGACCGGCGCTACCGCGATGAGCCCCGGTGCCACCGATCTGACATATGCGCTGCTCAAACGCGCGACGGCGGACAAAATTCCGCTCATGACTCAGGGGTACGGCCGCACCGACACCGCGGACGGAAGCGTATTCCCTTACGTGTTTCCCATCGGCACTCATTATTGGAGCCAGAGCACCGTCAAGATCAAATATATCGGTATGCGGCTCGGTGGGATGGACAAACTCAAGGGCAAGAAAATCGTGAACCTCTACCACGGCTCCGGTTACGGCAAGGAGACGATGGAGATTCTGGACATTCAGGCGCAGAAGTACGGGTTCAAAGTTATTCACATCGAAGTGCCGTTGCCGGGTACCGAACAAGACGCACAGTGGAAACAAATCGTGGAGATGAAGCCGGACTGGGTGATCCTTCGCGGGATCGGCTCGATGAATGCCGTGGCGCTCAAGACCGCGCACAAATATGGTTGGCCGGCTTCGCGAATCTTGGGCGTTTGGTGGAGCGGCGCCGAGGAGGACGTCATCCCGGCGGGCGACGCGGCCCGTGGTTTCATCACGACGGCGTTTACGTTGCCGGGGCGGGATTTTCCCGTCGTGCGGGACATTCTTAAGTATGTCTATGGTGGCGGAGGTAAGAACGGTTTCGATCCTGCCGGGGTTGGATCGACGTACTACAACCGCGGTTTGAGCGCTGCAATGCTCATGATCGAGGCGATGCGCGCGGCGCAAGCACATTTCGGCGTTCGGCCACTTACCGGCGAAGAAATGCGCTGGGGCATCGAGAACATGCAACTGACTGATCGGCGCATTAACGACATCGGCGCATTCGGTCTGTTACAGCCGTTGAAACTCACTTGTGCGAATCACGAAGGCGGTGGCGCCGTGCGTTTTCAACGCTGGAACGGAAAAGAATGGACACCCATCACCGGGTGGATCATGAGCGATCAAGAGCTGGTGCGGCCGTTGGTGGAGAAATCGGCGCACGAGTACGCCGCGAAAGAGGGCGTTAGGCCGCGCGACTGCAAGAAAGTGACGGCGGAGTTCGATGCGAATCGCCGGTCGTGACCGACCGCGGAGTTAGGCTCCATTTACGGGAGAAGGTCATCTCGCCAACCTGAAGTCGATGGCCGGCGTTGAAGTTCGTCTGTTTTCTGCTATCTAGATACGAGCGAGAGCGACTTTCGGTCGTCGATGTTATTGCGCCCGCGCGTCGGAATGTCCGTCGCGAAAACGAGATATAAGGGGTTGGGCGTCGTCAATCCGCAGACTGGTCTTAGCGTCAGGTCGCCAACCGGCAGCCTACTATAATCTTAATTGATCGAATTTTTTTAACCTGACATGCGCGGTCGGTCGGTCGATCGATCGTCCTGGTCGGAGGGGCAAATCATGATGAAGTACCTACCCATCAAACTCATTGCGTTAAGTATCGCGACATTCGGCGGCATCGCGGCGGCGATTTCCGGTCTTGCGGCCCCGCAACCCAGAGAACAATTTATTCCGATGCTCACTTTCAAAGTGGGCCAAGCCGGACAGTTGGGGCTTTTGACCACCGCGGGCTACGAAGATTATTGGCAGATGCTCAACAAGCGCGACGGTGGCATCGGCGGCGTTAAGTTAGTCTGGGAAGAATGTGAAACCGAGCGCGATCTGAAGAAGGGCATCGATTGCTACGAGAAGCTGAAGAACAAGGGTCCGACCGGAGCTTCGGTCGTGAACCCGATTGCCACCGACATTGCCTATGCGCTGCTCAAGCGTCTTCCGATCGACAAGATTCCAATGATGACGGGTGGTTTCGGAGTTACGGCATCGAGCGATGGAAGCGTGTTTCCGTACGTTTTTCCGGTCGGTACAAACTACTGGAGTATGAATACCGCGAAGATCAAATACATCGGGCTGCGTCTCGGAGGAATGGACAAACTCGCCGGCAAAACCATCGTCAACCTGTACCACGGTTCGGGTTACGGCAAAGAGACGATGGAAATCTTGAACCTGCAATCGCAGAAGTACGGTTTCAGGGTGGTTCACATCGAGGTCCCGCTGCCCGGCACCGATCAAGACGCGCAGTGGAAGCAGATCGTCGAGCTGAAGCCGGCGTGGGTGATCCTCCGTGGCATCGGCGGGATGAACCCGGTAGCACTCACGACCGCGCATAAATACGGGTGGCCGGCGTCGCGCATTCTCGGCGTCACGTGGAGTGGTGCGGAGGAAGACGTACTTCCTGCGGGCGCTGCGGCGAAGGGCTATATCTCGGCTGCCGTATCGCTGTCCGGAAAGGATTTCCCGGCCCTGCAAGACATTATGAAATATGTCTATGCGAACGGCGGGCAAGGTGGACTGCCGGACTCGAATCGCGTGGGCAGCACGTATTACAACCGCGGCGTATCCGGCGCGATCTATGTCACCGAGGCCATACGGGCGGCGCAGGGGCGCTTCGGTAAGCGACCGTTGACCGGCGAGGAAATCCGCTGGGGTTTTGAGAACATGCAGATCAACGAGCGCCGTATCGCCGAGATCGGCGGATTCGGCCTGGTTCAACCGCTGAAACTGTCGTGCGCGAATCATGAAGGCGGCGGATCCATTCGATTCCAGCGCTGGAGTGGAAAGGAATGGGTGCCTATCACCGGCTGGATCGAAGGCGATCAATCGCTGGTGCGCCCGTTGATCGAAAAGTCGGCGGCGGAATACGCACAAAAGGAAGGCATCGTGCCGCGCAACTGCGCGAAGGAAGGCGGGCGGCGTTCGTAAACGCCGGCTAGCTCCCTTCTTTAGAGATTGCGAGGAGAAATGGATGCTCTCCTCGCGTGGCTCATGCATTCCTCAGTATCGTTCGTCTGTAATCGCAACCTCGTGTCCGCGTGTGCTCGGCGCGCCGCGCTAGGTAAGTCGACGCGCACAACCCACCGCTCTATTCTCCGGCTTTAAGCGTGTCACGGCGCTTCTGTTCCGCCACTCGGAATCTGCGGTCCGAAATTGAGCGACCGCCTGAAATCACGGTAAACTACACCCGCATCTCTCCGACGAGGATGTAACACGTGAGTCTTTTGAGAGGCGGGGGTCGATGAATCGCGAGGTGATGGAGTTCGACGTCGTCATTGTCGGCGGCGGTCCCGCCGGTCTAGCGGCGGCGATTCGTTTAAAGCAAATCGCCGGTGAACGAGGGCAAGAGATTTCCGTTTGCCTGATCGAAAAAGGATCGGAAATCGGCGCTCATATACTGTCCGGCGCGGTCATGGATCCGCGCGCGCTGACCGAACTATTGCCCGATTGGAAAGCGCAGGGCGCGCCGCTCAACACGCCGGTCGTGGAAGATCGATTCTTGTTTCTCACCGAACGGAAGAGCTTTCAACTCCCGAATTTCATGCTGCCCGCGGTCTTCCGCAACCACGGAAACTACGTCGTCAGCCTTGGTAACGTTTGCCGATGGCTGGGCAAGCAAGCGGAAGCGCTGGGCGTGGAACTGTACGCCGGATTCGCTGGCCAGGACGTGCTGTATGACGACACCGGCGCGATAAAGGGCGTCGTCACCAGCGACATGGGCATCGGTAAGGATGGAAAGCCCACGGAAGCTTACCAGCCGGGCGTCGAGCTGCATGCGAAGTACACGCTGTTCGCGGAAGGCTGCCGCGGTCACTTGGGGCGGCGCTTGGAGAGCCGGTTCAAGCTGCACGATCACGCCGACCCTCAAGTTTATGGAATCGGCGTCAAGGAGTTGTGGGAAATTTCTCCAGACAAGCATCGGCCGGGTTTGGTGATCCATTCCGCGGGTTGGCCGCTGGCGAGCGATACTTACGGTGGCGCGTTCCTCTACCACTTCGAAAATAATATGGTGGAGATCGGTTTGGTGGTCGGTCTCGGTTATAGCAATCCCTATCTGTCGCCGTTCGAGGAGTTTCAGCGCTACAAGACACATCCCCAGATCCGGAAATTTCTGGAAGGCGGCCGGCGGATCGGATACGGAGCGCGCGCCATTACCGCTGGGGGCTTTCAGGCGTTGCCGACGGTCGTGTTTCCCGGCGGTTGTCTGCTCGGCGATGACGCCGGATTCCTCAACGGCGCGCGCATCAAAGGCTCACATGCGGCCATCAAGTCGGGCATGCTGGCGGCCGAGGCGGTGACGGATGCGTTGGCGCACGGGCGTCACCGCGATCGGCTCGATGCGTATCCGGAGGGCTTTCGCGCGAGCTGGCTGTACGACGAGCTTTACCGTGCGCGCAACTTCAAGCCGTGGATGAGCCGAAATCTTTGGTTCGGCACGCTGATGTTCGGCATCGACCAGATCATTTTTCGCGGGAAGGCGCCGTGGACGCTCCGTCTCAAGGCGGATCACACCAAGCTAAAGAAGGCGTCCGAGTGTACGCCTATTGCATATCCGAAACCCGACGGTGTCCTCACGTTCGATCGCCTGTCATCGGTGTTTCTTTCCAATACCAATCACGAAGAGAACCAACCCTCGCACTTGACGCTGAAGGATCCCAGCGTCGCGATTCGCGTCAACCTGGAACTTTACGACGCGCCGGAGACCCGCTATTGTCCGGCCGGCGTGTACGAGATCGTGCGTGACACCGACGGGAAGAATCCACGGTTACAGATCAACGCGCAGAATTGCGTGCACTGCAAGACCTGTGACATCAAGGACCCCACACAGAACATTGTCTGGGTCGCTCCTCAGGGCGGCGAGGGACCCGTCTACGTCAACATGTGATGTCTCGGAACCAACGAAGCGGAGTAGCGTGTGAAGATATTGGTGGCGGTCAAACGAGTGGTGGATTTCAACGTAAAGGTGCGTGTGAAGTCCGACGGCACCGGCGTCGATACGGCGAATCTCAAGATGTCGATGAATCCGTTCGACGAGATCGCCGTCGAAGAAGCCGTGAAGCTCAAGGAAGCGGGGAGCGCGAGCGAAGTGATCGCTGTCTCGATGGGGCCGAGCGCCTGTCAGGAGACGTTGCGATCGGCGATGGCGATGGGTGCCGATCGGGCAATTCTGGTGCAGACGGACACGGAGCTGCAACCACTCGCCGTGGCGAAGTTGCTGCACGCGATCGTCAAGAAAGAGAATCCGGAACTTGTCATTCTCGGTAAACAGGCGATCGACGACGACTCGAACCAAACCGGCCAGATGCTCGCGGCCTTGGCCGGCCTCGCGCAAGGCACGTTTGCCTCGAAAGTGAAATTGTCCGCCGGTGGCGTGGAAGTCACGCGCGAAGTCGACGGCGGGTTAGAGACCGTAGCATTGAAGCTTCCCGCGATTATCACCGCCGATTTGCGTCTCAACACACCGCGCTATGTGACGCTTCCCAACATCATGAAGGCGAAGAAGAAGCTGATGGAGACGTTCACGCCGGAAGCGCTCGGCGTGAACGCGGCACCGCGCTTGAAGACGATCAAGGTGCAGGAGCCGGCCAAGCGCAAAGCGGGCGCGAAGGTGGCGGACGTCAAGGAGTTGGTGGCGAAGCTGCGCAGCGAAGCGAAGGTGATCTGACATGGTAGCGCTCGTAATTGCCGAACATAACAACCAGCAGCTGCAATCGGGCACGTTGAACGCCATCAGCGCCGCGTCAAAATTGGGTGAAGTGCATTTGCTCGTCGCCGGGCACGCGTGCGGCCAGGTTGCCGATAGGGCGAAGCAGATTGCCGGAGTGACGAAGGTGAGAGTGGCGGACGCCGCGCAATACAAGGACGGACTCGCCGAAAATCTAGCTCCGTTGATCGTTTCGATCGCGAAGGACTACGGTCATATCCTCGCGCCTGCGACTACGTTCGGAAAAAACGTGATGCCGCGCGTCGCGGGACTGCTGGACGTGGCGCAGATATCCGACGTCGTCGCCGTCGAAAGCCTTGATACCTTCGTGCGACCGATCTACGCCGGTAACGCGTTGGCGACCGTTCAATCCGGCGATCCGATCAAGATCATCACCGTTCGCACCACCGGTTTCGACGCGGCGCCGGCAAGCGGCGGGTCGGCTACCGTCGAACCGCTGACGCCCGTCGCGGACGCCGGTTTGTCGAAATTGCTCGGCCAGGAACTGACCAAGAGCGAGCGACCGGAGCTGACGGCCGCGAAGATCGTCGTGTCCGGTGGACGCGGCGTGGGTAGTGCCGACAATTTCAAAATCGTCGGCCAACTGGCGGACAAGATGGGCGCGGCGCTCGGCGCCTCGCGCGCCGCGGTTGACGCGGGTTTCGCGCCGAACGATTACCAGGTCGGCCAAACCGGCAAGATTGTCGCGCCGGATCTCTATGTCGCGGTCGGCATCTCCGGTGCCATCCAGCATTTGGCCGGAATGAAGGACAGCCGCGTGATCGTGGCGATCAACAAGGATGCCGACGCACCGATCTTTCAAGTCGCGGACTACGGCTTAGTCGGAGATCTGTTTCAAGTGATTCCAGAGTTGATGGCGGAGCTGGACAAGCGTTAAACGCCGGCCGCCGCACAAGGAGTATGGGTCATGGCAATGCGCGTCATGGGATTTGCCGGCAGCCTTCGTCAAGGTTCCTACAACCGCGCCGCTCTGCGCGCGGCGACGGAGTTGTTGCCCGGAGGCGTTGAAATGGAATCGTTCGATCTCGCGCCGATTCCGATTTATAACGATGACGTAAGAGCGCGCGGATTCCCCGAATCGGTCGTCGAGTTTCGTAATGGCATCGCGCGCGCTGACGCGCTGCTCATCGTGACCCCGGAATACAACTACTCGACGTCCGGTGTTTTGAAAAACGCCATCGACTGGGCATCGCGTCCGCCCGAGCAGCCGTTCAAGGGCAAACCGATCGCGATTATGGGCGCGTCGCCCGGCGCGCTCGGCAGTGCCCGCGCGCAGTACCACTTGCGGCAGATGTTTATCTTTCTGAATGCGCATGTGCTCAATCAGCCCGAGGTTATGATCGCGCAAAGCCACCAAAAGTTCGACGAACAGGGTAACTTGAAGGACGCCGATACGCGCGAGCGCATCCGCGCGTTGTTGCAGGCGTTGCTGGAATGGACGACAAAGTTGCGGGGATCGGCTAGCGTCACGTAGCGAAGCTAAGGAAACTCTGATTAAAGGAAACTCTGATTAAAGGAAACTCTGATTAGTTGTGATTATCTACCGCGGAGGGCGCAGAGGACGCGGAGGAAATCCAAGAGAATTGGCATGGGGTCCTTTGCGTCCTCTGCGGTAAGCAATCGATACTTCAGAACTTCTAGACGCAGCGAGTGGTGGTGTAGTCTCCTAAGAAGCGTTAATCGTTCGGCACCGACGTGGAATTTTTGCCCATCTATATGAGCCTTCGCGGTCGGCCCTGCCTGTTGGTTGGTGGGGGCGAAGTCGCGGCGCGCAAAGCGCGGCTCCTGCTTGAAGCGGGTGCGCGCGTGACGACGACTGCGCCCGTGCTCGGGCCGACGCTCACGCGCCTTGTCGCCGAGCGCAAGATTGCACATCGGGTCGATTCCTTTTCCGAAAGCCAATTGGACGGCAATGTGCTGGTCTTTGCGGCGACCGATGACCCTGCTGTGAATGAGCGTATCTATCAAGCGGCCTCGGCTCGCGGGATTCCCGTGAATGTGGCGGATCAGCCGAAGCTCTGCACGTTCATCATGCCCTCGATCGTCGATCGCTCGCCCGTCATCATCGCCGTCTCCACTGGGGGTGTCGCGCCGGTATTGGCGCGTCTACTGCGCGCGCGGCTCGAGACGCTCATTCCCGCGAGCTACGGTCGGCTCGCGAGCCTCGTCGCGAAATTTCGCGAGCAAGTGAAGCGGCATTTCAAACATCCGGGGCAGCGCCGCCGATTTTGGGAAGCGGTGCTCGACGGGCCGATCGCCGAACAAGTCCATGCCGGCCAG
>JBGPCS010000009.1:0-19123 GCA_041481875.1 Sulfurifustaceae bacterium | reverse complement strand
GTTCTTGATCGCGTTCTTCCTCGATTTCTTCGAGATTGCATTCATCATGGTGCCGCTGCTCGCGCCGGTCGCGCAAAAGCTCGGTATCGACCTCATCTGGTTCGGCGTGATGCTCGGCATCAACATGCAGACGTCGTTCATGCATCCGCCGTTCGGGTTCTCGCTGTTTTATCTGCGCAGCGTCGCGCCGTCGTCGATCAAGACCACGCAGATTTACTGGGGCGCGATTCCGTTCGTCGTCATTCAGTTGCTCATGGTCAGCTTGGTGGTCGCGTTTCCGAGTCTCGTCACGAGAGACGCCGCGCCCGCCGCCGTGACCGACATGAAGCGAAATTTAGATCAGCTGCCTCTGCCCGAGTTTTCGGCGCCCGACTCATCTTTTGACGTCCCGGGGCAGAAGTAACTTGGAGGGATCCGACCATGCCATACCACCTGACGATCGAAGAGAAAGCGTCGTACTTGCATGCGAAGGTCACCGGGACGCACAGCCCGGACAACATTCGCCGTTTCCTCACGGAAGTCTATGACGCGGGCGTACGCGTCGGTCGCTCGGCGGTGCTCCTCGAGATGAACTTGTCCGGTCCGAGCTTGGCGGTTGGCAGAATCTTCGATATCGTCACAGAACGAAGCCGCCACGCGCTGAGGTTCGAGCGCATAGCGTACGTCGACGTTAGCTCGGAGCGCGATCTGGCAAAAAAGCAATTCGCCGAAACCGTCGCGGCCAATCGCGGCGTGCATGTGCGGCTTTTTGGGAATCTAGCGGATGCGGAGCGCTGGTTGAGCGACAGCGACGACGAGAGCCGCGACCCCTGATCGCGAGCGGGTAGTACGCCGGCTCCCTGCCTAGAAATGCACCGGAATCGCAAACCAAGAAAGTCTTTCCTGTATGCCGGTAGGTCGTGAGGACGCGCTCGATTAAAGTAATTGCAACGAACGGGCGTTAAGATAGCCGGAGAAACGCCGCAAGGAAGGCGAAGAAAGCCGATGGGCCAGCATTTTCTCGAACAGTTGTTTTCTCCCGGCGCGGTCGCGGTGTTCGGCGCTTCCGAGCGCAGCGACTCGGTGGCCGGTCGAGTGATGCGCAATCTCATCGACGGCGGGTACGAAGGGCCGATCTACCCGATCAATCCGAAATACCGCAAGTTATTCGACCGCCGCTGCTATGGCTCGATCCGCGAAGTCACCGCGCCGTTCGACCTTGCGATCATTGCGACGCCCGCGCCGACGGTACCGGCGATCATCCAGGAATGCGGCGAGCGCGGCGCGCGCGGGGCCATCGTCCATTCGGCCGGTTTCGCCGAGGCGCACGAGCAGGCGAGCGGCAAGGAGCTCGAAAAGGCGTTGCTCGCGCAGGCGCATCGCTTCGGCATGCGTGTGCTCGGGCCGAACTGCCTCGGGTTGATGCGCCCGAGCGCCAAGATCAACGCGACGTTCGGCAAGAGCGGCGCGCGTCCGGGCTCGCTGGCGCTGATCTCGCAATCCGGCGCGCTCTGCACCGCCATCGTCGATTGGGCCGAGACGCGCGCCATCGGCTTCTCCGGCGTCGTGTCGCTCGGCGAAGCGGCCGATATCGATTTCGGCGACGTGCTCGATTATTTCGCGCTCGATGAGAAGACCAAGAGCATTTTGTTGTACGTCGAAGGTATCCGCGATGCGCGCGCCTTCATGAGCGGGCTGCGCGTCGCCGCGCGCTTCAAGCCGGTGGTCGTGGTGAAGGCGGGAAGGCACGCCGAGGGCTCGCGCGCCGCGCAATCGCATACCGGCGCGCTCGTCGGCGCGGACGACGTGTTCGATGCGGCGCTCGCGCGCGCCGGCGCCGTGCGCGCGATCACGATCGAGCAGCTGTTCGCCGCGGCGCAGCTCCTCGCGGCGGAACATCGGGTCGCCGGCAATCGTCTTGCGATCGTCACCAATGCGGGCGGCCCCGGCGTGCTCGCGACTGACCGCGCCATCGATTTGGACGTCGCGATCGCCGCGCTCGCGCCGCAAACGATCGAGACACTCAACGCGGTGCTGCCGAAGAATTGGTCGCATGCTAACCCCGTCGACATTTTGGGCGACGCCACGCCGACCCAGTTCGGCGCCGCCGCCGAGGCGTGTCTCGCTGACCCGAACAGCGACGGCGTGCTCGTTATTTTGACCCCGCAAGGAATGACCGAGCCGCTCGAATCCGCGCGCGCGGTGATCGGCAAGCGCAAGGGGACCAGCAAGACGCTGCTGACCTCATGGATGGGCGGGACGCAGGTGTTGCCCGCGCGCGATCTCTTCGCGCAAAGCGGCGTGCCGTCGTTTCCAACGCCGGAGCGGGCGGTCGAGGCGTTTTCGTATCTCGCGAGCTATCGGCGCAATCAAAAATTGCTGCGCCAGGTGCCGGGGCCGCTGACCCCGCAGAGCAGCGCTAATATCGAGAGTGCAAAGTCGATCATCGAAACGGCGCTCGCCGAGCAACGCCGCGCCCTGACCGGCGTCGAGGCCTACGCCGTGTTGAGTGCGTTTCGTATTCCGCACGCGCAGGTGCTGGAGGCGCGCAGCGCCTCGGAGGCGATGGTCGCGGCGCAGTCGCTCGGCTTTCCGGTGGCGCTTAAGATCGCCTCGCCCGACATTCTGCACAAGTCGGACGTCAACGGCGTGCGACTCAACATTGCGAATGCGCAAGCGGCGTCAGCGGCGTATGAAGAGCTGACCGCGACGGTGCGGCGCGCCCGCCCGAACGCTCGCCTCACCGGCGTCACGGTCGAGCGCATGTACGGCCGCCGCGACGGGCGGGAGCTGAATATCGGCGTGATGCGCGACGACGTGTTCGGTCCGGTCGTGAGCTTCGGTCTCGGCGGCACCGCGATCGAAGTGTTGCGCGATCGCGCCATCGCGTTGCCGCCGCTCAACAGTCTCATCGCGCAAAATCTCATCCAACGCACGCGCGCGGCGCGCTTGCTCGGCGCGTTTCGCAATTTGCCGCCGGCAAATCTCGCGGCGGTGGAGCAGGTACTGCTTGCCGTTTCCGAAATGGTGTGTGAGCTGCCGCAGATCCGCGAGCTCGATATCAACCCGCTGATGGCCGATCAGGAGGGTGTGATCGCACTCGATGCGCGCATCACGATCGAACCCGCGGCGCCGCCGGGCGCGCGCTACGCGCACATGGCGATCCATCCGTATCCGAGCCATTTGGTTTCGCACGTGCGGCTCGCCGATGGCACCGACATTCTCATCCGTCCGATTCGGCCGGAGGACGCGGAGATCGAAATCGCGTTCGTGCACAATCTCTCGCCCGAATCGAAGTACATGCGCTTCATGCAAACGCTGAAGGAACTGACCCCGGAAATGCTTCTGCGCTTCACCCAGATAGACTACGACCGTGAGCTCGCGCTCGTGGCGATCGCCGCGCAAGACGGAAAAGAGGTCGAGATCGCCGTCACCCGCTACGCGATGAACCCGGACAGCGAAAGTTGCGAGTTCGCGCTCGTCGTTGCCGATGCGTGGCAGCGCAAAGGCATCGGCTCGCACATGCTGATCCAGTTGATGGAAGCGGCGCGGGCGCGAGGCTTCCGGGTGATGGACGGACAGGTGCTGGCGCAAAACGCGCCGATGCTCGCGTTGGTGAAGCGCCACGGTTTCCAAGTGAAGCGTTCCCCCGGAGCCCAGAACGTTTGCGACGTGAGCCTGGCGCTGTAAAGGTTCGTTAAGAATTTCAAAACCACGGATGCACGCAGTAGTTCAGGAATAGGAATATAAGAATTTGGGAACCACAGATGAACACAGATAAACGCAGATAAAGAGAAAAATATCGTTTCTATCCGTGTTCATCCGTGTGCATCCGTGGTTCCAGAATCTTTTGCTTCTTATCGGCGTTCATCTCCCCGGCGGCGTTTCGCGACAGCTCGCGTGACGCCTTGGCGTCGCGAAACACGAGCGGCTTTACGTTAGTCGATGACGCTTGCGCGCGAGTTACGGCGGCGGTCACGACGGCGTGGTGCGGACTTTTATCGCATACCGGGTCCGCCGTGGCGGGGTCGTTCGCGAGCAAGTACGCTTGGCAATGGCAACCGCCGAAATCCTTTTCGCGCTCGTCGCAGCTCGCGCAGGGTTCCTTCATCCAGCCGGTGCCGCGAAAGCGATTGAAACCTTCCGACTCGAACCAGATCTCGCGCACGCTCGCCGCGCGCACGTTCGGAAACGAAAGTCCCGGCAACATGCGCGCGGTGTGGCACGGCAGCGCCGTGCCGTCGGGTGCGATCGCCATGAATGTCGATCCCCAGCCGTTCATACATTTCTTGGGGCGCGTTTCGTAGTAGTCCGGCACGACGAAGAAGATGCGCATGCGCCCGCCTAGCCGTGCGCGCCAGGCGTTCGTGGTTTGCTCCGCCGCCTCGATCTGCGCGCGCGATGGCAGCAGGTGATCGCGGTTCAGATGCGCCCACGAGTAGTACTGCGTGTTCGCCAGCTCCAGATATTCCGCGCCCAAGCGGTCGGCCATTTCGATGATGGCGTCCAGGTGATCGATGTTGAGCCGGTGGAGGACGCAATTGACCACCATCGGGTAGTCGTGCGATTTGATCAGCGCGCCGATGCGTTGCTTCAGCTCGAATGTCTTGGTGTGCGACAGAAAGTCGTTCAGCTCGCGTGTCGAGTCTTGAAACGAAAGCTGGATGTGATCGAGCCCGGCGATCTTGAGGTCGCGGATTTTGGTCTCATCGAGACCGACGCCCGACGTGATGAGATTAATATAGTAACCGAGCCGATGCGCCTCGGCGGTGATCTCGACGAGATCCTCGCGCACCAGCGGCTCGCCGCCCGAGAGGCCGAGCTGCACCGCACCGAGCTCGCGCGCCTCGCGCAGCACGCGTATCCATTCGGCGGTGTCCAGCTCCTGTTCGGTCTGCGCAAATTCGATCGGGTTGTAGCAGTACACGCAATGCAGCGGACAGCGGTACGTCAACTCGAGCAGCAGCCATAGCGGCGGTCCGGGCGTGGCGGCGGGCGCGTTCATGAGCGTAGCTCCACCCATCCCTTTTCGATGGCCATCGACATGAACGCAGCGACGTCCGCCGCGAGGCCGGCGCGGCCGAACGCTTGCTCCAGATCGGCGACGATCTCCGTCACGGTGCGCGCGCCGTCGCAGCGGCGCAGGATCTCGCCGGCGCTGGTGTTGAGCTTGACCATCCCTTCCGGGTAGAGCAGCACGTGCGCGCTCTGCGCCGGTTCCCATTGGAGCCGGAAACCGTGCGCCACCGCCGGCCGCGCGTCGTCGGTGACTGCGCTCATGCGTTCACGCCGTAGTGTTGCGCCATTGCATCGTTCATGGCCCAGAGAATGTCGAGCTTCATTTGCAAGATATCGAGCGCGCGCTCCTGCTGTTCGCGCGTCTTGAACCAATCGAGCGTGACGGCGAGGCCGTGCTCGACGTCGCGCCGCGCCAAACTCACGCGGCTCTGGAAGTAGTGCAGCCCGGTGCGCTCGATCCAGGGATAATGCTCGGGCCAGTTCGCCAGACGCTGCTGGTGGATCGCCGGCGCGAACAGCTCCGTCAGCGACGAGCACGCGCCCTCCTGCCACGACGCGCGGCGCGCGAAATTCACGTACGCATCGACGGCGAAGCGTACGCCGGGAAGCAGATCGGTCAAGCGCTCGACGTGCGCGCGCGCCAGCCCAACGGCTTCGGCGAGATGTAGCCACGACTCGATGCCGCCCGGGTCGTCGCCGTAACCGTCATGATCGAGGATGCGCTGCACCCAGAGCTTGCGTACCGCGCGATCCGGGCAGTTAGCCATGAGCGCCGCGTCCTTGATCGGGATGCTGATCTGATAATAGAAGCGGTTCGCGACCCACCCGCGGATCTGCTCCGGCGTTGCTTTGCCGGTATTGAGCATGATGTTGAACGGGTGGTGGATATGATACGCGCGATCCTTGGCGCGCAGTTGCGCTTCGAATTCCTCCCGGCTCCAGGGCGCTTCACTCACAACGCGATCTCCATGCCGTCCCACGCGACTTCGATACCGCGGCGTGCGAGTTCCGCGCGCTCGGTGGAGTCTTCATCGAGAATAGGATTAGTGTTATTGATGTGAATAAGCACTTTGCGCGTGTGCGATGACAATCGATCGAGCCATTCTAGCATTCCGCCGGCGCCGCTCTGCGGCAGATGGCCGATCTCGCGCGCGCGTTTGCGCGAAACGCCGAGACGAATCAACTCATCGTCGCTCCAGCATGTGCCGTCCACCAGGATGCACGCGGCCGACTGCATGCTCCGCCACAGTTCCGCGTCGATCGCGCCGACGCCGGGCGCGTAGAGCGTCGTGCGTCCGGTCGCGCTGTTCTCGATTAGGAGTCCGATATTGTCGCCCGGCAATGGCGCGTCGCGGTTCGGCGAATAGGGCGCGGGCTTACTCGTGAGCGGCACCGCGCGCCAGTGCACACCCGTGATGCCATCGACGCGAAAGCCATCGCCAGCAAGATCGATGCGACGCCGCTCCACGTTGCAGTAGTGCGCGAGCACGTTCAGGATCGGATTACCATGCGTGAGATCGGCGTGCGCGCGGTCGGTACACCATATGGGCCACGGTCGCGTCGATTCGCGCAGCATGTAAAGACCGGTCGTGTGATCGATCTGCCCATCGACCAGGACGATGCCGACAATCGCGGTGTCGCGCACCGCGCGTTCCGGTTGCAACATGGAGTTGGCTTGCAACTGCGCCAAGATATCGGGCGACGCATTGACCAGCGCCCAGGCTGCGGGGTCGGTACCGTTTACGGCGATCGACGATTGCGTGCGCGCCCGGGCACGGAGGGTGCCATGGCGCAAGCCGGTGCAGTTGGGGCAGTTGCAATTCCACTGCGGGAACCCGCCGCCCGCCGCGGAACCGAGGACACGAATTTTCACGGTAGAAACAAACGAAGCCCGCGCGAGCGGGCTTCGAAGGTGGCGGAGTCAATCCGCCGGTGCGATCTGCTCGTCAGCGGTTGGCAATGTACATCGTGATTTCGAGGCCGAATCGCCAGTCGATCGCTTGTGGAGTTTCCCAAACCATTTTTGCGCTCCTCACAGGTTTGATGATTGACGGCACGGCATGACCTAACTGCGGTAAAGCGAGTGCCTTCGGTGCTAATGATGCACGGCGTCGGGCAAGAATGGAATACGTCCGCGAAAAACGGAATCACGATCTTGACGCCGATAGACGCGGACGCCGCCGTCGATCGTTCGATAGCTGCCTGTTTTTGGGCCATTTACCGCAATAGTCTCTTGGATTCAATCCAACCGTGCGCGCGAGCCGTGGTTCGGCTGTTGAATTCTAGATGGGCGCACGAGCGCGCCGCGGCAGCGGACGAACACTCCAGTTTGGAGTAGATTATGCGCCCGGACTGCGGGCCTCGGCATCCCTTTTCCTCGTTACTACTCCGCGAACTCTTGATTGATAACAGGACATAGCTCGATGGGTACCAGCGTTTCTCTCACCGTTAACGGCAAGGCAGTTAGGGCGGATATCGATCCGCGTCTATTGCTCGTCCAATTTATTCGCGATCACTTGGGCCTCACCGGCACGCATGTGGGTTGCGATACGGCGCAATGCGGCGCATGTACCGTGCTCGTGAACGGCAACGCGGTGAAAGCGTGCTCGGCGCTGGCGGTGCAATTCAACGGCGTCGAGGTGACGACGATCGAAGGCATCGGCGGCGCGAACGGCGACATGCATCCGATGCAGGCGGCGTTCAAGGAATGTCACGGGTTACAATGCGGGTTCTGCACGCCCGGCATGGTCATGAGCGCGATCGATCTGGTGAAGCGCCACAGCAAGGCAAACCTAACCGAACAGGCGATCCGCGAAGGTCTCGACGGAAATTTTTGTCGCTGCACCGGCTATCACAACATCGTGAAAGCGGTGCAACTCGGCGCCGCTAACATGACGGGGACATGATAAGGAAAGCAACATGTACGCATTCGAATTCCATCGTCCCAAGAGCTTGAGCGACGCGGTCGCGCTGCTCGCCAAGTCACAGGGCAAATTGATCGCCGGCGGGCAAAGCTTAGTCGGCGCGATGAAGCTGCGCCTCGCGTCGCCCGGCAATCTGGTGGATGTGAGCGGGATCGCCGAGCTGCACGGCATCAAACGCGAAGGCAGTAGCATCGTCATCGGCGCGACCACGCGTCACGCCGACGTGGCGCAATCGCAGGATGTGCGCGGCGGTATTCCCGCGCTCGCCGAGCTGGCGAACGGCATCGGCGATCGTCAGGTGCGCAATATGGGCACGATCGGTGGATCGCTCGCCAACAACGACCCGGCGGCGGATTATCCGGCGGCCGTGCTCGGTTTGAACGCGACGATCCGAACCAACAAGCGAACCATTGCCGCCGACGATTACTTCAAGGGAATGTATACCACCGCGCTGCAAGACGGCGAGATCATCACGGCAGTGAGCTTTCCGATTCCGAAGTGCGCGGCGTATATCAAATTCCGCAACCCGGCGTCGCGTTTCGCGCTGGTCGGCGTCTTCGTTTGTCAGAACGCAAGCGGCGTGCGCGTCGCGGTGACAGGCGCGGGATCGAGCGGTGTATTTCGGGCAACGGCGATGGAGCAAGCGTTGGCGAAAAATTTCACGGCCAACGCGGTCAAGAACATCAAGATCGATCCGGCGAACTTGAGCTCCGACATCCACGCGGGCGCACCGTATCGGTCGCATCTTATCGGCGTGTTGACCGCGCGCGCGGTCGCGCAGGCGATGGCGTAGTTCGAATCGCCAATTTTACTGCGGGGAGGCGGAGTTAACTAATTTCTTGCTGACCGCGAAGGACGCCACGGACACGAAGGAAAAGATTTTGAATTAAGAGAAAACCTTCGCATCCGTGGCGTCCTTTGCGGTTCAAAACCTTAAATTATTTAAGTCTCGCCTGTGCTGTCCGCGCGCTCCGCGGTTACACTATGTAGTAGTTGATCGCTGATTCTGGATTCGTGACTCTGCCAAGCATACCGACGTCCGTCGACGAGGTCCTGCAGCTTCTCGCCGCGCACGACTACATCGCCGAACGTCGCCTCGCAACGACGCTGTTCTTGAGCCTGCGCATGGGCCGACCGTTGTTCGTCGAGGGCGAGGCGGGCGTGGGCAAAACCGAAATCGCCAAGGTACTGTCGCAAGGGCTCGGCCGCGATCTCGTGCGCTTGCAATGTTACGAAGGTCTCGACATCGCGAACGCGGTGTACGAATGGAATTATCCGCGGCAGATGATCGAGATCCGCCTCGCCGAAGCCGCCGGCCAAACGAGCAAGGAGAAGCTCGGCGCCGATATTTTCACCGAGCGCTTTTTAATCAAACGTCCGTTGCTGCAAGCGCTGAGTCCGGACACCGGCGGCGCGCCGGTGTTGTTGATCGACGAGATCGATCGCGCCGACGAGCCGTTCGAAGCGTACTTGCTCGAAGTGCTGTCCGACTTCCAAGTGAGCATTCCCGAAATCGGCACGATCAAGGCGAAGGAACCGCCGATCGTAATCATCACCTCGAACCGCACGCGCGAGATTCATGACGCCGTGAAGCGGCGCTGTCTCTACCACTGGGTCGATTATCCGGATAAGGCGCGCGAGTTCGAAATCGTACGCCGCAAGGTGCCGGAGGCGCGCGAGCGCCTTAGCCGCGAGATCGTCGCGTTCATCGCACGGTTGCGCGCGATGGACCTCTTCAAGTTACCCGGTGTCGCAGAGACGATCGATTGGACGCGCGCGCTCACCGCGCTGGATCAAAACAACCTCGACCCCGAGGCCGTCGCGGCGACGCTCGGCGTGATCCTCAAGTACCAAGATGATGTCGCGAAATTCGACGCGCAGACGGCGGCGCGGCTGGTGGAAGAGGTGCGCGCCGAGGTGGCGCGCACGTGAACGATCGCTTCTTACGGCGATGACAGAACCGAAGCAGGCGCAACTGGCGGACAACATCGTCCACTTCGCGCGGGTGTTGCGCCGCGCCGGATTGCCGATTGGTCCAGCGAAGGTGATCGATGCGTTGAACGCCGTGCAAGCCGTCGGCGTCGAACGGCGCGACGATTTTTCGTATGCGCTCGCCGCGGTCTTGGTCAATCGGCGGGAGCACCAGGAAATTTTCGATCAAGCGTTCCAAGTGTTCTGGCGCGATCCGTATCGGATCGAGCGGATGCTGCAGGAGTTGATGCAGCTCATGGGCGGGCTGCGCCAAATGGACAGCGAGCGCCCGAAACTCGCGGAGCGCGTCGCGCGGGCGCTGCTGCCGAACGCGCCGGCGCCGCCGCGCAAGGCCGAGACGTTGCCGCCCGAGATTCAGCCGGACGCGCGCTTCACGGTTTCCATGCGCGAAGTGTTGCAGCAGAAGGATTTCGCCAGCATGACCCCGGGCGAGCTCGAGGAAGCGAAGACGTTGTTGCGCGATTTGCGCCTGCCGCTGCCGACGCTGCCGTCGCGGCGGCTGCGGCCGCGTACGCGCGGCGGGCGCGTCGATCTGCGCAAGACGATCAAGCAAATGGTCAAGCAGGCGGGCGGTGTCGTGCAGCTGCATCGGCGCGCGCCCGATGAGCGTCACCCGACGCTCGTCGTGTTGTGCGACATCTCCGGCTCGATGGAGAACTACACGCGCATGCTGCTGCACTTCGTGCACGCTGTGACCAATGATCGCGATCGCGTCCACACGTTTCTATTCGGCACACGCTTGACGAACATCACGCGCAATCTGCGCCATCGCGACGTCGACGTGGCGTTGGCGGCGGTGTCGAACGCGGTCGCCGATTGGGCCGGCGGTACGCGCATCGGCGCGAGCCTGAAAGAATTCAACCAGCGCTGGGGCCGGCGTTTGCTGGGGCAGGGCGCGGTGGTGCTGCTGATCAGCGACGGTCTCGACAGCGACGCCGGCGAAGGTTTGCGCCAGGAGATGGAGCGGCTGGACCGATCGTGCCGGCAAATCATTTGGTTGAATCCGTTGCTGCGCTACGAAAAATTCGAAGCTAAGCCCGCGGGCATCCGCGTGATGCTACCGTATGTGGATGCGTTTCTGTCGGTGCACAATTTGGCGAGCCTGACGCAGTTGGGCGAAGTGCTGCGCGCGCTCGGCAATCCGCGCGCGATTTCGCGCGATCGAACCTCGCTACGTACCGGGACCTAAACCGATGGAAATGTCGAACAGCCGAATCGTTCCCGCGCCGCAAGAGAAAGTCTGGAACGCACTCAACGATCCGGACACGCTCAAGGCATGCATACCGGGTTGCGAGAGCATCGAAAAAATATCGGACAACGAATACAGCGTCGCGCAGACCGCGAAGGTCGGTCCGGTCAGCGCGAAGTTCAAGGGCAAGCTTAGGCTCGGCGATCTCATGCCCCCGAATTCCTACACGTTGACGTTCGAGGGCCAAGGAGGTGCCGCCGGTTTCGCGAAAGGCAACGCCAAGGTCAATCTCTCGCGCGAGGCAGGCGGTACGCGTATCGGTTACACCGTCAGCGCGCAAGTCGGCGGAAAATTGGCGCAGGTTGGTTCGCGTCTGATCGACGGCGCGGCGAAGAAGATGGCCGAAGACTTCTTCGCCGCGTTCGCGGTAAGACTCGGGGGCACGCCGCCAGGCGAGGTCGCGCACGCGGCGTCCGCCGATGAGACCGCCCGCGCACTCGGCCGAAACCGGGCGTGGCTATGGGTCGCGGTCGCCGTGGGCGTGATCGTGATACTGTATTTTATTGCGCGGTGAGCGCCTGCGTTCGGCTAGAAGGTCTTTCATGTAGATTGGGTGCAACCCAACAAAATAATATTTCGATGGGTTTCGCTTCGCTCCACCCATCCTACATAGAACGTGCAATGCGACGGTGCTTTCCTTCGACCTGATCCAAACGGGCGAAGCGGTAGGAGGTTTCGATGGACAGTGTAGATCTCGAAGTACTGAAGAACAGCGTCAAGTGGCTCGAAGGCGGGCACAAGGTGACGCTCGTTACCGTCACGAAGACGTGGGGATCGAGCCCACGGCCGGCAGGCGCCATGCTCGTGTTGCGCGACGACGGCCTCGTATCCGGTTCCGTGTCCGGCGGTTGTATCGAAGACGATTTGATCCGCCGCGCGCGCGATCACACGCTGACCGGTGCGACGCCCGAGGTGATGACCTACGGCGTGAGCGGCGAAGAAGCGCGCCGCTTCGGTTTACCGTGCGGCGGTACGATCCAGGTCGTGCTCGAACCGTTCACCGACATCGCGACGGTGCGAACGCTGCTTGAGAAAGTGGAGCGACAGGAGCTGACCGCGCGCGAAGTCGATATCGCCACGGGCGCGAGCAAATTCCGCCCGGCACACGCCGACGAAGCGCTGCAGTTCGACGGCAAACGCATGGTTGCGATCCACGGCCCGCGTTACCGTTTGATCATCATCGGCGCCAGCCAGCTTTCGAAGTTCATCGCGCAGATCGCTCTCGGTCTCGACTATCAGGTAACGGTGTGCGATCCGCGCACCGAGTACACCGATCTATGGGATCTGGCCGAAGCCCCGCTGGTACGCGGCATGCCCGACGACGTCGTCGCTAAAATGAAACCCGACGCACACACCGCCGTCATCACGCTCACGCACGATCCCAAGCTTGACGATATGGCGCTCACCGAAGCGTTGAAATCCGACGCGTTCTACGTCGGCGCCATCGGCTCGCGCATGAACAACCAGAACCGGCGCGAACGCCTGAAGGACTTCGATCTCACCGAAGAACAGATCGCGCGCCTGCACGGCCCGATCGGTCTGTACATCGGCTCGCGCACGCCGCCGGAAATCGCGATTTCGATCTTGGCGGAAATCACCGCGCACAAGAACGGCGTGGTGTTGCCGCCAGAAGTACGGATCGATGTCGCCAAGACGGCGGCGCAAGAGGCGATGTCGCCGGTGTGTCCTACCTGAGATCGTCGCTCACTTAGCCAACCGCTTCCGCGGATTATCGGAATCGGCTCGCACACGGAGCTTCGCGGAATGCGCCGAGTGAAAATATCCTCCAGGGAGAATCTTGCCTTAGGTGTCGCGGCGCGTATAACGATCGCGCTGGCGATGCTGTCCGTCGGTGCCGAAGCCGCGACGAATGTAATCGTCACCGACAACGCGCGAGCTTCGCTCGTCAGCGACGTCGCGGCGGTAAAACCCGGAACGGCGTTTTGGGTCGGGTTGCATCTGAAGCTGCGGCCGCGCTGGCATACCTACTGGCTAAACCCCGGCGACTCGGGACTCGCGCCGCGCATCGAGTGGCGGCTGCCGGAAGGGCTCGTCGCCGGCGCGATTCGCTATCCGTTGCCGCACCGAATCTTGACCGGCGCGCTCGCGACGTACGGCTATGACGACGAAGTCGTGCTGCTGACACGCATGTCAGCGCTGCCGGCGCTCCGCGCGCGGCGTGAGCTGATGTTGCACGCACACGCGTATTGGCTCGTGTGCGAGAAAATTTGCCTACCGCAGGAGGGCGAGCTTGAGTTTCGTTTGCCGGTCGGCGCGAACGCGACGCCCGCGTCGACGAAGCCGCTGATCGATCGCTATGTCGCGCGCGTACCGGTGGCCACACCGGAGTCGAGTTTCAATACGAGCGACGCGCAATTGCACGTGCGTGTTCGTCTCAGCGGCGACGCCGCGAACGCCAAGAGAGTGTTGTTCTATCCGACCGAGTTCAGTGTGCTAGCGCACGCTGCCGAGCAGACCTGGCGCCGCGTGGACGACTATGTGGAGCTGACGGTCGCGCGCGGCGAGCTGAAGAATCAAGCCCTGGAGCGTCTGGATGGTGTGCTGGCAGTCGTCGATGCGAGCGGTATTGAGCACGGTTACGTGATTAGCGCGCTGCCACGATGATAATTGGAGCGATACGGTGGCGCGCTCTATCAGGAGTTAGCGACGGCAACCGCGCGGCCCAATAGTGCCGCCCGGATCGTAGCGGGGTGGGATTTGTGGTAGGTTTCTCCCTGAGATCAATGACCAGTCGAAGTAGGTGACGACAAATGCTGAGCGCTAAACACGAAGTGCAGGAGCTTCTTAAGCGTTTACCCGACAACGCCTCGTACGAAGATATTCAGTATCGAATTTACGTGCAACAGAAGATCGCTCAAGGACAGACAGACGTGCAGTTAGGTCGCGTGCTCACACAGCAAGAAACGGAAAAACGGTCGGAGAAGTGGCTAAAAGACTAATCTGGGCCCAAGGAGCGTGGTCGGACTTCGAGACCGCCGCCGACCACATCGCCAACGATTCACCAATGTTTGCGCACACGTTCGCCGCCGAGATCAAACAGGCGGCGAGCGGTCTGATCAGCTCACCCGGACGCGGCCGCATCGTTCCTGAAATTGCAAAGTCGGTCGCCTGCGAAGTATCTCCCGCTGGGTATCGGCTCATCTATCGCGTTTCGAGCGACACCGTGACGATCCTCGCGCTCATTCAGCGCGCGCGCGATTGGCACAACGTAGTTGACAGCGCGTAGCGGGGCGATCGCGCCGTTATCCCTCTCGAAAATTTAAAGGAACGCGAACGCGCATCGGCTCGCTCCCTTCTCCTATTTCCGCCTGAGGCGCGGTAAGCTTCCGGCTTTACCAGGGCTCAGTTCACTACCCACGCCGCCACGCCGCGATACGCCGAACACCCACTGCGATCAGAAGGTCGTCATGACTAAAGTCAGGAGCCGATCCAGCGTTTGCCCTTATATCTGGGCCGCATCGTGTCTGATGTCGCTCGCGGTGATGTCGTCAGCCAGCGCCTCGCCCGACATCGGCAAGGCCGCGCCCGAGTTCAGTGGGATCGACAGCAGCGGCAAGATACAAGCGCTGTCGCAATACCGCGGCAAGTACGTCGTCCTCGAATGGACTAACAACGATTGCCCGTTCGTGCGCAAGCACTACGGCAGCGGCAACATGCAATCGCTGCAGAAAGAGGAAACCGGCAAGGGCGTGGTGTGGCTCTCCGTAATATCATCCGCCCCCGGACTCCAAGGCTACGTCGACGCCGCCGGCGCAAATGCATTGACCCGCGAACGCAACGCCGCCCCGAGTGCCGTGCTGCTCGATCCGAAGGGAACAGTCGGTAAACTGTACGAAGCCAAAACCACGCCGCATATGTTCATCATCGATCCCAAGGGCACGCTGATTTACAAAGGCGGCATCGACGACAAACCGTCGACCAATCCGCAAGACATCGCCGGCGCGACGAACTATGTTCGTGTGGCGCTGAACGAAGCCACCGCCGGGAAGGCGGTGTCGAATCCAATCACGCGGCCGTATGGGTGCAGTGTGAAGTATTCGGATTGAGGGCGGTGATCGCAATTTCGCGCGATCCAGTCCAAGTGATAAGTGTTTACTTGTGGGTCAACCACCCACAGGTTAATTTCATATCTCGATAGCACGCGACGCGTGCTCTAACTCCTCTCCCTAACTATTCCCACCCGGGTGCAACGCACTCCGTTGCACCCGTTCGGCAGCGTGAATTCATTCGCGAAGGTTCGGTCTCGCCCCGCTTTCGCGGGAATGACGGCCAGCGCGCGAGCGGGAAAAGGCAAGTAAGTGAGGCCGATCCAATTCTTTTGGAAGAGGTGTCCCCAGGAATTCAGCACCCGCCCCAAGATTTTCCGTCCCATGTATCCCAGCGGACAGTGCGTCTGGGGCGAAAGGGAGACTATTGCCCCGTCGGCGCAATGGCCTCAGGGCCGGTCAATCCGATTTTGATTTGGAGGAAACCAATCCGAGGGTTCGCCATAGGCGTGTAAGAAAACTTACTACGAGGAAATGCACCATGAAATATTATCAAATGAATACCTACAAACGCGGTTCCGCAGCAACTTGCGGCTGGTTCATGGCATTACTACTGTCCGCTTCGCTGGCCGGATGCGGTGGCGGAGGTGGTGGAGAAGATGGCGCGACTGGCGGCCCAGGCCCAGTAAATGGCGCAAGCGCGGGTCAAGGCCCCGCACCCGTGATTCTTGGGGAGGCCGGCACTTACGCGATTCTGGCAAAGTCAGGAGTCTCAACCGTTCCAACCTCCGCCGTGACCGGCGATATCGGCGTGAGTCCGATCGATTCGACTGGCATAACGGGATTCTCGTTGATAGTCGATAGCACGGGTACATTTTCGACATCCAATCAGGTTATCGGAGAGGTGTTTGCAGCGGACTATACGTCTCCAACGCCTTCTAACCTGACCACGGCGGTAAGCAACATGGAAACCGCGTACACCGATGCGGCCGGACGAGCACCCGATGTTACCGAACTGGGCGCCGGAAATATTGGCGGGATGACCCTTGGCCCAGGCGTCTACAAATGGAGTACCGGCGTTTTAATCACTACGGATGTCACGCTCAACGGTGGCGCGAAAGATGTCTGGATCTTCCAGATTGCGCAAAGTATTACCCAGGCTTCCGCTGCGAAGGTGATCTTGACCGGTGGTGCACTGTCTAAGAACGTTTTCTGGCAGACCGCCGGTGCCGTCGCGCTCGATACGACCGCGCACATGGAGGGAGTAATACTGTCTCAAACTGAGATCACCCTGGCGGCCGGTGCCACCGTGAACGGCAGACTGTTGTCACAGACGGCGGTCACGTTGGATGGTAATACGGTTACAGAACCTGCTCCGTAAAGGCATGCGGTGGTTCGAGTTGAAGGTAGAACGAGTCAGATAACAATAACGGTAAGAAACCCTTCCCGCAGCAAATGAAGAAGGACCCGATTCGGGTCCTTTTTTTGCGCAGTCCTTGGGACCGAGGCGTACGCCTTCAGCACGGGTACCAGCCTCATCGCGTTATCGCGGTCGATGGCGCGCAGATCCCGTCTTGAAGTGACACGCCGCGAGTCCCGCAAACCGTCGGCATCCTCGATCACGGCTCCGAGAATTGATCGCTTTGATGTGCGGGCAAGCTTGCGCTGGACGAAGTCACGGCGCATTCCCCCCGCAGCACCAGCAGCAGCTCGCACCGCTGCTACGCCCCCCCAGAAATTTTCCGTCCCATGTATCCCAGCGGACAGTGCGTCTGGGGCGAAAGGGAGACCATGGCCTTGTCGGCGCAATGGCCTCAGGGCCGGTCAATCCGATTTTGATTTGGAGGAAACCAATCCGAGGGTTCGCCATACGCGCGTAAGAACACCTACTAAGAGGAAACGCAGCATGAAATATTATCAAATGAGTACCTACAAACGTGGTTCCGCAGCAACTTGCGGCTGGTTCATGGCATTACTGCTGTCCGCTTCGCTGGCCGGATGCGGAAGTGGTGGAGAAGATAACGGGACCGGCCCAAGCCCAGTAAATGCCGCAGGCGCAAGTGTAGGCCCGGCACCGGTGATTCTTGGCGCGGCCGGCAATTACGCGATTCTCGCAAAATCAGGCATCTCAACCGTCCCAACCTCCGCCGTGACCGGCGATATCGGCGTGAGTCCAATCGATTCGACGGCCATAACGGGATTCTCGTTGATACTGGATAGCACGGGTACATTTTCGACATCCAGTCAGGTTATCGGAAAGGCGTATGCACCAGACTATACGTCTCCCACCCCCTCTAACCTGACCACGGCGGTAAGCAACATGGAAACCGCGTACACCGATGCGGCCGGACGAGCACCCGATGTTACCGAACTGGGCAGCGGAAATATTGGCGGGATGACCCTTGCCCCGGGTGTCTACAAATGGAGTACCGGAGTTTTAATCCCGACGGACGTCACGCTCAACGGTGGCCCCAACGATGTCTGGATCTTCCAGATATCGGGTGGTATTACCCAGGCTTCCGCGGCGAAGGTGATCTTGAGCGGTGGTGCACTGCCTAAGAACATCTTCTGGCAGGCTGTCGGTGCTGTCGCGCTTGGTACGACCGCGCACATGGAGGGAATAGTACTGTCGCAAACAGCGGTCACTCTGGCGACGGGTGCCACCGTGAACGGCAGACTGTTGGCACAGACGGCGGTCACGTTGGATGGTAATACGGTTACGCAACCTGCTCCGTAAGACATGCGGTGTTCGAGGTGAAGGCAGAACAAGTCAGATAGCAATACGGTAAGAACCCTTCACGCAGCAAATGAAAAGGACCCTCGCGGGTCCTTTTTTTTCGCATCCTTCGGAAAGAAGCTTGCGCCTTCAGGGTTATGGCGCCTTGGCGCTCGATCAGTAAATTCCGGCTGCAGACTGAAACGGATATCAGCTTGCGGCTCTATCGGGGCGCATGCGTGCGGTAACCTCCATGCCGATTCCGCGATAGCCGGTAAAGCGGCCGGACAAGTCGAACTTCGGCTCTCCGCTGACCTGAAAATATTGATGGGAACCGTCGGGATTGATCCGACTGTATACAAAATCCAGGAATGGCTGTCTGGCCGCCATCTTCGCTTTGAGTATCGCTCGTTCAGCTTCATTCCAACCCGCCCGCTGAACTTCCCCCTGAACTTCTTTTGTTGCACCCGCCACAGCGTCACCCTGGATTCCGAGCATCTCAAGAACCGGGCCAGAAACCCTGGTGAAACGCAGGCTCTCGTCCTGCTCCCAGTACCAATCGGAGGCCAGTTCCGTCAGGCTGCGATAGCGCGCTTCGCTTTCGCGTAGTTCGGCGGTCCGCTCCAGCACCGTTTGTTCCAGCACTTTGTTGTAATCCTCGAGTTTTTTGTACAGCAGCCGCACTTCCAGCATGTTGTGGATGCGCGTCTTGACTTCGACCAGATCGAACGGCTTGCTGATGAAATCTTTTGCGCCGGCTTGCAGCGCGCGTAACTTGTGAGCCGGCTGGGCGGTGATTACGAGGATCGGCAGGTAGCCGTCCGTTTCGATTTCCTTGAGGCCTTCCATCACCTGGAATCCGTCCATGCCGGGCATCTCGAGATCGAGCAGGATCAGGTCGTAGCGGTTGTTGCGGTGAAGCTCGCTGACCTCGTGCGGATCCATCGTAGACGCGACGCAAGTATGGCCGGCCTCGCGCAGAATGCGATCGAGCAGGCGGACATTGGCTTCCAGGTCGTCAACGATCAGAACCTTGGCGTTAAGAATATCGGATAGATTAACCATTCATCGATCCTCCTTCATTTTCTCTGACGCATCCGGCAATGGCGTGCTGAATGAGGGCGGGCCATCCCGACTGCGTGCGACCGCTGACGTCATAGTGCAATTTTTGGAATGCCCTGGCGGTTCTGTACATCGGACAGCAAGCGATTGAACTCTTTCTTGACCACGTCGTAGC
>JBGPCS010000008.1:0-19129 GCA_041481875.1 Sulfurifustaceae bacterium | reverse complement strand
GGCAAATGGAACGTACATTGGCTATGTAGCTCAGCTGGTCAGAGCGCGGCACTCATAATGCTGAGGTCGGCGGTTCGAGCCCGCCCATAGCCACCACATGCGCGGATGTAGCGACTGTTTTCTCAAACGGCTCGCTTCGTGCGGACGACTGCGCCAAACGGGGCTCGTTGCTCGATTCACCAAGCCTCTGACAACCAGCCGTTACATTGTGTTGATCGCGCCACTTCAACATCGAACGAGGGGACTCTAAAGTACGCGATGCTCGCGGCCACAACAGAGGCACGCGCGCTGACGGCCCGGAGTAGCGGCACGTTTGACCGGTAAAATCAATAGACGAGTAAACCGACGATGCCGGCGGGCGGAATAATCCAAACCGCCTCGACGCGAAATCGCAGCAACGCCGTTGTCGCGACCGCGAAGATCAGAATCGATGTCCACCCCGGCACCGCGTTCTTGCCGACGATCACGACCGCCGCGCAGATCATGCCGATTACCGCGGGCCGTACGCCGCGCAACACCGCCTGCATCGTCTGCGAACCTTTCATCCGCCCCAGCGCGCGGGCACTGACGACCGTCACGAGAGCCGGCGGGCCGAACATCCCGACCGTTGCCACGGCAGCGCCCGCGACGCCCGCTACCTTGTAGCCGATGAACGCCGCGCTCACGAGAATCGGGCCCGGCATGATCTGCCCAAGTGCCACGCCGTCGATGAATTCGCGCTGCGTGAGCCAGCCTTGGCCTTCAACTACGACTTCGCCAATGAGTGGGATAAACACGTAGCCGCCGCCGAACAGCATCAGACTCATACCGGAGAATATGGCGAGTAGCTTGAGCAGCAGCGCTGGATCCGCGGGCAGCAGTGTTATTGCCGCTAGCGGACTGAGATCGAGAAAGACTTGGCGCATGCGCGTTTTCGCCGCCACCGTTTTCGCGGATCGGGTCGGGTTCGGCGCGGGTGCACCGGTGCCGCGAAACCACCACGCACCGATCGCGCCGGCGCCGAGGATGATGCCGAGCGTGCTGAGAAAGCCGCTGATGCCGAGCAGGATCGCCGCCGCAGCCGCCGTGAGCGCGGCTTCGGGTACGCCGGTAATCGCGCTACGGCCCATGTTCCAGGCTGCGGCAAGAATGATCGCGGCGACCGCCGGGATGAAACCGTTGAATATGCTGCTCACCGCGGGAATGCTTCCCCAATGGAAGTAGGCGATGGTTAGCGCCATGATCAATAGAAACGGCGGTAGTACCGCAGCACATACGCTTACCAGTGCGCCGGCGCCGCCGCGCAAGCGGTAGCCCACGTAGGCAATAGTATTCACCGCGGTCGGACCCGGCAACAGCGTCGCGAGCGACACGCCGTCGAGCATGTCCTGATGCGAGAGCAATTTGCGGCGTTCGACGACGACGTTCTGAACTACCGACACGGTCGCCATGAAACCGCCGAAGGTGGTGCACGCGATGCGCAGAAAGATCCCAAACAGCGTCGTCAACGGTATCGCTACCGTCGCGCCGCTATCGGATATCGCGATCGCCGGTGGGGACGCGCTGACTTTGTTGCGCGCTTTTCTTGTCATCGATTTCCTTGCCGATGTGCCCGCGCATTAGCCGACGCCGAGCGCACGCTTGCTGCTGTGTTACCGATGAAACTAAAAAATGAGCCGACCTCCGACGAGTAAAAGTACGAAGGCGAGGGCGGAGCGCAAGAACCGGTCCGGAAAAATACTACTGACTTGGCTGCCTATGTAAATGCCGGGTAGCGAGCCGAGAAGCAAGCTTCCAAGTAGAACGAAGTCGACCGTGCCCATGTAGAAGTGTCCGATTCCGGCTACCGCGGTGAGCGGCACTGCGTGCGCGATATCTACGCCGACCAGTTTTACCGTGGGTACGCGCGGATAGAGCCAGAGCAGGGCCACCATGCCGATAGCGCCCGCGCCGACCGAAGAAATCGTTACGAGCACGCCGAGCAATGCCCCGGTCACAACGGTCGCGAGGACCATCGGTCTCTCCGATTCGCCATCCGAGGGCTTGCGCGCGCGCGCGAGCTTCAGCAAGGGCTCGCGCAGCAGAATCGCCATAGCCGTGAGGAGCAGGGCGACGCCCAACACGCCGCTAATTAACGTCGCCAGACGTTCATCTCTGAGGTCGAGCAGAATGAGGGCAAGGGCGGTGAGGGCTGCTGTCGGCACGCTACCCGCCGCGAGCCAGCCTACCAGTTTCCAGTCAACGTTGTTCTTGCGGCTGTGTACCCAAGCGCCGCCGGTTTTCGTGATCGAAGCGTATACGAGGTCGGTACCGACAGCGACAGCCGGAGAGATTCCAAACAGGAGCACGAGCAGCGGCGTCATCAGCGCGCCGCCGCCCATTCCGGTAACGCCGACCACGAAGCCTACTAGCAGTCCGGCGACAGTGTATGCCCAGTCCAAAGGCTCATCCTCGCTCGTAGCGTATCCGGCGTCGCTTGCGCCGCTGACCTAAAACATTCCGTTGCGTTCGCTGGGGCATTATTCGTTGGTTACTTTCCAGCATAATCGGAGAGCTTGGCACAGTGTAAACCGATCGGACTAACGGCGCGTCATCCGGGCTTCCGAACCCCGGCGCCGTCAGTACTGTTGGACCTTGTCACGGCAACGACGCGTCTCGTCGAGAGGTCTGACGACGTCCGAGAAGCGGCGCGCCACTCGGCTTCCCTGGCTGTTGAGATCGGCCCCTTATGAAAGGTCGCGACGATCCACAACACGCGCCGTGATTTCGTTTTGGACGTTTCGCTACTGTGGCCTATCCCACTTGGATGGGATCCCCGGCGGTTCTTTGACAGTTGTCGTCGCGGTAAGTTGGTGGTGGAGACCGACGGCTGCGGCGGTGTCAGGTTCCGCAGGCTGAAAGCTTTGCTTTATCATGGCGAGGTAGTTCTTGCGAAAACGCCGGAAAGTGAAATCCTTATAGTTAGTCCGTTGTAACTCGCTCCACGCCATTGCCTTCTTCGTCTCCGAACGATCCATCGCCGTCCGGTAATTGGCTCGTGGTATCGAAGCGTCGGCAGTTGTCATGAGTGTGTAACCATATCGTTTCATGTACTCGCGCGTGACTGTTTCGATAATCTCGATTTCGACGCCGCTCAGCTGTCTCGTGAATTTCACGGCGTTTGCCGCGATCGGAGGGTAAGAGTTCGATTCCCAGAGGGCGGAGCGCTTCGCGATCGCGCGAGCCTCTTGGGATTCGCTGACGTCGAGCATTTGGGGCATGAAGTCAATTTCGAAAAACCGGCAAATTCGCTCGAGCACGTCCTTTTGATCCGATAGGAAATCTTCGTAGCGTATCGTTAGCACACGCGTCGAGAATTCGGTTGCGATAGCGGACGCTGCGACGTGTGCCTTGAGCCACGCGCGCGCGTTAAGGAGCGCGTCGAAATCGTGGATAATGGCGCGGTTCATGCTGGCGACTTGAGCACGCGGGTCTCGCACGACGTTTAGGAAGCGCATATCGGGCAGAATCTCCAGCAGCTCGCGCGCGTAGTGGATGCTGTCGAGAGACTTGTCCATGACGGTCGAAGCCCCGCGCAGTTCACCGGCTCGAAGCAAAAGCTCCCACACGACTCTGTGAACGCTACGGCGCTCATTGGCGAGCGCTTCAAAAATTTCAACCGGATCGAAGGCAGGCGTTTCCCACTTCACCATGCTGATCGCTTGCAGACCGATGACGTCGACGATCAGTCTAAAGTACGCTTCATCGTTGGATAGATCGCCATACAGCGGCACGAGAGGCATGAAGTCGACAATGTGAAGGGGATAGGGTGAGTAGAATTTCGGACTTGCATTCAATCTGAGGCGTAAGGCATGGCTGCCGCAGCGTCGTAGAGGGATCATGAGAACAGGTAGAGGACGTCGCGGAGATGACGGCGTGGGCATGTCCATGGCTCCTTAGCTCCTTGGTTTGGTTGCCCCCCTGTTTTTACATCTGGTCGTGGTCGACTGATGTCGTGCTTTTTTGAAAGCCGGTCTTTCGCTCCTTCCGTGTCCTTGCGATCTGGGCCCGGCTGTTATTGTTGTAACCTTGCTAAGAGTATAGCGAACGTTCGCCGCGTCAAAGGCACTACGGTGCCGTTGTCGGTTCACCGGCGCTGTAAAACCGTCGCGTTCATGGAGTCCTATATGGTTCATGTTCCGACGCCGCGTCCCATGGCGTTCGAGGATTGCGGCCGCGTCGTCGACTATTGGTAATTTCGCCGGTATTTGCCGAGCGGCAGGTTGTTTTCTGTCGTCCCGCCCCCCGGGACCTCGCGGTAGATGACGTAGCCAGGGGTTAGCGACGTTTCCGCGCTGCCTTAGGTGCTCTGCGGTGCCGCCATTGGTGCGTCACCCAGTCGAACCATGTTGAGAGGCCCGGAAATCGCGCAAATGGAGAAAGTCGAAGGAAAGAATCGCCGCACAACGAAGAACACATCATGGCTATCCACCGAGGGGTAGACGCGACGAAGAGAATCGACGGCCGGCCCGCATCTGCGATGCTTCTGCCGGTGGTGGCGCCGCCGGGGCTTAGTATCCGGACGACGGCAGGAAGGTCGCAGCCGAGAATACGCAACTCAAGCGGATGCACGCCGAGATCTCGCTCGCGCATCGCGTGCAACAGGACGCCCCCGAAAAAAAGTCATAGCGCCGGCCGCCCGTAAGCCTTGATAGCGTACTTTTAGCTTCTATATTTATAAGGTTCGACTGGCGTGCTAAAGGCGCGGGCGTCGTCTTCTATTCTTGTTGACGCGGGCTCTCGATCTCCGCGGAAGAGTTTCCGTGATGGAACGTCAATTGATCGCTCAGCTCCGCGAGTCGGCTGTCGGAATTGAACTAGTAATCAAGGAGGTTGAAATGAGGACCCGGTATCTATTCCTTTTCATAGCTGTACTGTCGGCTCCTGCGATCGTCGCGGCAGTGGACACGACGGCCAAGTTACTACCCAGAGAAGGCGTGCTGGTTTTGTCCGCGCCGCCGCGTGAAAACCTGGAGGAAGGAAATCGCACGTATCAGCCTATCGCGGAATACCTCAGTAAGGCCACGGGAAAGCGGATAGTGTACGAATGGCCACCAACGTGGGGCGTTTATAGGACCAAGATGGTACTCGGAACGTACGACCTCGTGTTCGACGGTCCGCACTTTAACGGCTATCGGATCGACAAATTGAAGCATGAGGTGTTGGCCAAATTACAGACGCCACGAGACTTCGTGATCTTCGTGCGCAAGAACGACCACGCTAAAGCGCCGGCAGACTTGACGGGTAAGATGGTCTGCACTCAAGCACCTCCGAACTTAGGCGCTCTCGTGCTCTTATCGCTATATAAAAGTAATACCGAACCACTTGTAGTACCGATCAAGGGTTTCGAGAGCGCATACGATGGCGTCATCAGTGGGCGTTGTCAGGCAGGTGTTATCCCGGCGCCGACTCTCGCCAAGATGGACAAGGGCAATGACATGCGGGTCATCTACAAGACGGATCCGATGCCGGATCAGGCGTTTTCCGCGAGCCCGCGTGTTTCAAAAGAGGATCAGATCAAAATCGCCAGTGCTCTAACGGGCGATGCGTCGCGGGGACCCACCGAGAGGCTGCGGGCCAGATTTCAAGGAGGCGATCGCATGATACCCGCCGAAAGTAAGGAGTATGTTCAGTACGGTCAGTTACTTCGCTCTCAGTGGGGCTTTTACGAGTAGCGGCAATGCAAGGAATATGGGGGCGTCGCGAGAAGCGTCTGCCCGGAAGGAGTAGCGCCCGCCGCGGCAACTAAGTGTAGTAGTCGACTTACGAAGAGCGCCGTGAGCGGCGTCATCGACACTGACGTTTAAATGGCGTAAGTCGGGCGAGGCGAGTCCGTCGCTGCCGGACGTCCGTCGCTTCATACCGCCATTTGTTCGGCGCGACGCGACGAAACGCACTCGCGCTGGGCGAATCGGTCCCTGAATTTGAAAGATCGCGTCCGCGGCTGACCGGCGAGTGGTGATTCGGCTTGCACTTCGTTAAGTCCACTCTATATTCCATAGAGAAGGCAGAGAAGGCAGAGAAGGCGACGAACGCTTCCGGTTGGGGTGACCGCAAACAGGCTTTCCAGTCTGTGTCGATCCGTTATCACGAAGACAGGCCCCCGGGCGCAGCGACGTGCCTAAGGAATGGACATTTAACGATCGGTCGCGGCCGTTGGCAAAGGCGGCTGAGTCTCAAGGAGTACGCCATGGATCAGCCGCAAGGACCTCCCACGAATTCTGCACCGGCACGTGCACCGATAAGAGCACTTGTCGTCGACGACAGCACCACCGTACGCCGCTTGATGGAACTCACCTTGGCCCCGGTCGGTGTTGATCTCGACTTCACCGAGAGCGGCGAAGCGGCGATCGCCATGACGCGAGCGAAGCGCTACGACATCATCTTCCTCGACATCATGTTGCCCGGCATAGACGGCTATCGCGTTTGCAAAACGATCAAAGCCGACAAGCGCACGAAGAATACCCCGGTGGTCATGCTGACGAGCAAGGACGGCACCATCGACAGAGTTCGCGGAATCATGGCCGGTACTAACGTGTACCTGACCAAACCGCTCGAGCGCCACGAACTCATTCATGCGATCGACAAGTGTCTGCCCTCGCGGCTGGTGCTCACTCCAGCCGTCGCGAGCGGATCCACCGTTGTATCGGTCGGTCGCTGATTCACCTACGTGTTGGAAAATTGGTTAAGGAGAACATGACATGACCATCAGAAAAGTCCTCGTCGTCGACGACTCGGCAACTGATCTCAAGAATCTCGAACAGATTTGCTCGAGCGCCGGTTACTCGGTGATTACCGCGACCTCCGGTGCCGAAGCCGTCGCCAAGGCGAAAAGCGAGCACCCGGACGCGGTACTCCTCGACGTCATCATGGGCGACATGAATGGATTTCAAGTGTGTCGCGTCATCACGTCGGATGCGGCGACCCAACACATCGCAGTGGTGTTGGTGTCGTCGAAAGGCGAGAAGACCGATCGGATTTGGGGCGAACAGCAAGGGGCCAAGGCCTACATCACCAAGCCCTTCACGCCGCAACAAATCCTCGGTCAATTGGCGCGTCTGTAGCGGCGTCGGCACTCGAGGATTCGAATGGGCAACATCGAGCCACTGCGGCGCGCTGTCGATGTTTCCGCAGCCGGTGAGGAAACGCGCGCCGCCGCCGGCGCGTTCGTTTCGCTCCATGGCACCACGGAAGCCGCGACCCCGGCGGATATCGAGCCTCGCGACGACGTTCTTGAACGCATGGGTTTCAGTGTTGGCAATCTAAGCTTACTGCTGCCGCCGAACAGCGGACGCGAGGTGATCCCCGCTCCCCCCGTCAGTCGTCTACCGAACACCGCCGCGTGGCTTCTTGGGCTCGCTAACGTGCGTGGCAACTTGGTGCCGGTGGTGGATACCGCCGCGGCGCTGGGCGCGACGCGCGAAGTCGGCAAGCCGCCGCCTTACGCGTTGATCTTCGGGCACGCCGACGCGGCGATTGCGCTATTGATCGACGGTTTGCCGCGGCTGCTCAGCATCGACGTCTCGCAGCGATCGGTCGACGGCGTCACGACGCCCGCGCTGCTGGAAGGCGGCGGTGCGATTGCCGCGTACGACCACAACGGCCGCACGTGGTTGGACTTGGATCTTATGTATTTGCTCGACGTGTTGGCCCAGACCATCGCGCTTTGACTCGGAAGTCGTCGTCAACGCTGCCGGACATACGGTCATTCGAATTAACGAGGAAGGACTCATGAAGATTAATTGGAAATTGATGTTCAACTGGAAAATGTTCGGGCACCAAACCATCCGGCAGCGCTTGGTGGTGCTGTTCTTCGTGCTGGTCGGCGGGTTCGCGTTGGTGGCGGCGGCCTACTGGGGCGTGGTCGGTATCGACCGCGCCGCCGACACGACCAACACGCGTGTCAGCGAATTCGGCGTCTACGTCGATCGGGTGCAGATCGGCGTGCTGCAAGCGCGTCGCGAGGAAAAAGATTTCTTCGCGCGGCCGAACGATGAGTATCTGCAGAAGCACGACAAGACGCTGGCGAGTGTCTACCGTGACATCGATAAGGCCAAGGCGGTCGCGCCCGATGACGAGGCGGCAAATCTTGTCGGCGAAATCCGAACGCAGGTAAGAACGTATCAAGGCACGTTCCGCGGTGCCGTCGAAGCGCAACGACGCGCCGGTTACGCGGATACCGCGGGTCTGCAGGGCGCGTTGAACAACGCGTTGAACGAGGTCGAAGCGCTGCTCGAGAAATATCAGAAGAACGATCTAGTCGCCTCGCTGTTGCGCATGCGCGGGTATCAAAAGGACATGATTCAGCGCAACGACCCCAAGTTCGTCGACCGCATGGAAGCGGAGCAGCTGCGCTTTTCCAGCCTGCTCGCTCGCTCCGATGTGCCGTCTCCGGTCAAAGCGGTGGTCTCCGAGAAACTGCGCCTGTACCACGGAACGTTTCTCGCCATGACCGACAGCTTGAGAGATCTCGCCGACGAAACAGCCGCGTTCAACGAGGTGGTGCAGCAAGTCGAACCGATCGCGGTCGCGCTCGATGAGAAGAAGAACAAGCTCTTGGCCGAGAATCGCGACACGCAATCGCAGACGACGAGCGTCATCACGTGGGCGTTCAGCGGCGCGCTGCTGTTCATCACGATGACGGTATCGCTGCTCGTGTACATCACGTCGCGCTCGATTACGAATCCGCTTAGCAAGCTCACCGGCACGGTCGCCGCGATCACCGCGGGCAACCGCGAAGCTCGGGCCAAGCTAGCGAGCGGCGATGAGATGCAGCAACTCGGCGACGCCATCGACCGAATGATGGACGAACGCGGGCGATTCATGCAGACGGAAGCGGAGAACGAGCGGCTCAACAACTCGGTTATCGCGCTGCTGCGGTCGGTGTCACAGCTCGGTAAGGGCGACCTCACCGTGCGCGTGCCGGTGCACGAGGACATTACCGGTGCTCTGGGCGACGCCATCAATCATATGTCCGAAAACATGGGTAAGACGCTTGGCAAGGTTAGCAAGGCGTCGGAACAAGTGGTGGAGACGTCGAGGCAGACGCGCGATCTCACCGCGCAGAGCCGCGAGACAGTGCTCGGCACGGCGCGTGGCATGAACGAAATCCGCGCAACGATCCAGGAAACGGCGAAGCGAATCAAACGGCTCGGCGAACGCTCGCAGGAAATCGGCGGTATCGTGAAGCTGATCGACACTATCGCGGAGCGCACGAATATGCTGGCGTTGAACGCCAACATGCAAGCCGCCCAGGCGGGTGAAGCCGGACGCGGGTTCATGGTGGTGGCGGCGGAAGTGCAACGGCTCGCCGAAAGCGCGAAGGAAGCGACGCATCAGATCAGCAAACTGGTCAGCAGTATTCAAGTCGAAACCGGCGACACGATCGCGGCGATGGACGAAGCCATCGGGGAAGTCGTCGAGGGTAGCGAGCTTGCGGAGCAAGCCGCGACGCAAATCAATCGCAATCAGGAAATGGTGACCACGCTCGACGCCCTCGGTAGACAATTGCTCGATACGGTGCGCGCGTTCAGCGTCCCCGCCGAGTATGTCGCGTCGCCGGAGCCCGCTAGTAAGTCGATCCGCGCGGTCGCCTGATCGCGGCGTCGGTGCCATGGCGTCCACCGAGATCCTGGCGGTACTGGCCGATGAGGTGACCGAGGCCGGCGAGGTGATCGCCGGCGCCTCGATGCATCTCGCTCGCGCTCACGATTCCGTCGGCTTCGACGAAGCCAAGACCGCCTACCTCGAGCAGGTGCAGCGCATCAGCGCGACGTGCGAAGCGCTCGAGCTGAGCGGGTTGCGGCGCGTCTGTGCCTTCATCGAAGGCAACGTTCTAACGCTTCATCTCGGCGGCATCGATGCCGAGCGTCGGGTATTGCTGGAGCGATGGCCGATGCTCGTGCTCGGGTATCTCAAGGCGCCGCGCGAGGGCGTCTATAGCCGTGAGCTCGCTCAGTCGTTGCGGCGCGCGGCGTGGCCGGAACCGTTGGAAGCGACGGCCGCGGATGAGCTGGAACAAGATCTCGCGGCCAGCAGTGACATGGCTCACCTCGAGACCGAGCCGGCTCGCGAGACCACGGCGCAGGCGGAAGACGTTGTCCTCCACATTCCGGACGACATCAATCCGAAACTCGTCGAGGCGTTCCTCACGGAAGGGCCGCAACAGGCCGCCGAGTACTCCGCGCTGATCCAACGCGTCGTGCGTGGAGAAGGATGGACCGAGGAGTTGAGCGAATGCCGGCGACTAATCCATGCGCTCAAAGGAGCCGCCAATACCGTGGGTCTGCGCGGTGTCGCGACACTGGCTCATCACGTCGAGGACATCCTCGAATTCTTGGTGGAGAACTCAACGCTGCCGGAAGGCGATCTCGGGCGGTTGCTGATCAAAGTCGCGGACACGCTGGAAATAATGTTCGAGGCGTTGCTCGGCAGCGGCGAAGCGCCGGCGGACGCCCAGACGGTGCTGCAAGCCGTGCTCGACGCCGTGAACTCCATCGATCGCGGCGAGTACGCGGCCGGCGACGCCGGCGCGACGACACCCGAGATCAACGTCAGTGACTCCGGCGTCGCGTCCGTCGAACCGCGCGCGCCCGCACTGTCGAGCAACGCGCCGAAAGTGGAACCGAAGATACGCGTCGCTTCGCGCGTGATCGACAATTTGTTGTGGACGTCGGGAGAGATTGCCATCTCGAGCAGCCACATTCAGGAGCGCCTGAAACACGCGCTCGCCGCACTCGCGGAGTTGCGCGAACGTCAGCAGGCGCTGTGGGATCGCGCGAGCGACATGGAAAGCTTCGTTACCACCCAGGGCATCGCCGCGGGCCGGCGCCAGGTGCTCGCGACGACGAGCGGAGCGTTGCCTTCGGGCTTCGACCCACTCGAAATGGACCAATACAACGAGCTGCACACGCACGTCCATAGCATCAGCGAGGCTGCGGCCGATCTGCAGCTCCTCGGCGCGCGCCTGAGCGACGCGTTGACGATGGTGAACGCGGGAGTCGGTCAGCAGGTGTTACTGAACGACGAAGTGCACGATCTGCTGATGACGTCGCGCATGGTGTCGGCGCGCAATCTGGAGTCGCGGCTGCAGCGCACGGTGCGCCAGGCGGCGGAACAATGCGGCAAAGAGGTGTCCCTTCGAGTCGAGGGAGTGGACGTTATGCTCGACGATCAGCTGGTGAACCTGCTGATCGATCCGCTGCAGCACTTACTGCGCAACGCCGTGGATCACGGCGTCGAGGCGCCGTCGCTGCGCGAAGTGTTCGGCAAGCCAACGGCCGGCGAAATCGAGTTGCGCTTCGCGCGCGACGGCAACTATCTGGTGGTGACTTGTCGCGACGACGGCGCCGGGCTCGATCTCGCGCGCATCCGGGCACACGCCGCCGCGCAGGGTTTGGTCAAAGAAGATCAGGAATTGAGCGAGGACGAAGTCGCCCGGCTCATTCTGCGCTCGGGATTTTCCACCGCCGACAAGGTGACGGAGGTGTCCGGCCGCGGGGTGGGCATGGACATCGTTTACACCAGTGTCACCAAGCTCAAGGGCACGGTCGACATCCGTACGCAAACGGGGCGGGGCACCACGTTCCTGCTGCGAGTACCCATGTCCCTCGGCATCGTCCATAGTCTCTTGGTCGTCGCGGGCCGGCAAACACTCGCGCTGCCGACCGACAACCTCGAGCGCATTGTTTACGGCGGCGCGCAACAGGTACAGTCGACGCCCGACGGACTTAGCTATCGCGACAACGAGATCGAGTGCCGCGCGTATTCCTTGGCGCGCTTGGTAGGGTATGCGGAGAGCGACGACGAGGGCAACGCTCGTCACGTCGTGCTGATGCGGACTCTGATCGGCCCTACGGCGATCGTGCTGGACGCAGTGACGGGCGGCACCGATCTTGTTACTAAGAACTTGGGGCGCTACCTGTCGCGCGTTAAGGGCGTGGTCGGTGCGTCGATACTCGGTGACGGCACGGTCGTACCGATCCTCGATCTCTCCGACCTGATGCAAACCGAGCGAACCCCGTTACACCGCGTCGCCTCGAGCGCGGCACGCACGCGCGAAGCCGATGTGCTGATCGTCGACGATTCCCTGAGCGTGCGCACCGCGCTCGCGACGCTGCTGACCGATGCCGGGTTCCGCGTGCGTCTCGCCAAAGACGGTGCCGAAGCGATCGAGGCGATCGCCGAGCAGTTGCCGGCCGTCGTGTTGGCGGACCTCGAGATGCCGCGCATGAACGGTTTGGAGCTGACTTCGCATATTCGCAACAACGCCGCCACGCGTCATTTGCCGATCATCATGGTCACGTCGCGCACGGCGGAGAAGCATCGCAGCCAAGCGAAGGCGGTCGGGGTCGATGACTACGTGACCAAGCCGTATCGCGAATCCGATTTGGTCGCGCGCGTGCGCAATCTGCTTGAAAGGAAGGCGGCGTAACGCGCTCGTCGCGCTTATGCCCGCCTTTGTTCTAACGGCGGCACGAACGCGGGCCGGCGGTTGCGCGGCTTGACGAGCAGCATGTGCACGTCGCCGATCCGGGAAGATGTAGCGCTGAATGAAGTCGACTGATCGCTTCGCTTGCTCGTAGCGGTGATCGGCGATCGTGATCGCTTGCAGCAGCATCATGCCGTCCGGCTTCAGCAACGCGCTGCATTTGGCAAAGTACGTGTCGTAGTACCGATGTCCCACCGCTTCGATCATCTCGATCGACACCAGTTTGTCGAATTCTCCGCGCAGATCGCGGTAGTCCGTGAGTAGTACCGTCACCCGATCCGACAAACCGGCGGCACGGATGAGTTGAACCGCGAGATCGCGTTGTTCGCGCGAAATCGTGGTCGTCGTGACGCGGCAGCCGAAACGCGCCGCCGCATACATCGCAAAACCGCCCCAGCCGGTGCCGATCTCGAGCACGTGATCGGATGGCTTCAGCTCGAGCTTGCGGCAGATGCGCTCGAGCCGCGCGAGCTGCGCCTCCCTGACGCCGTGTCGATATCGGTACGCTTTGTGGTCTCGAGTGCTGACGTCATGCTTGCATCGCCTTTTCGTCGCCTATACGTCGGTTGTACGCCGTTGGATGCAGTTGCCGCGTACGGCCATGGACCCGTTGCCATCGAAGAGAAATCTATCGACAAGCGTTTGCGAAAAAATGAACAACTCAAAAAATAGCAATGCAGGCGCCGCGGCGACGGAACGACGGCGACTCCTTCGTTTCGTCGCTTCGGGGCGGCCTTATATCGGTCACCCCTTGAAGGCCCCTAACCCGCTGTTATGAGTTATTAGTCATAGTTACGGTTTTTCCACATTCCTCGGTAGGAGCGAACCTAAAGTGATCAAATTGGGCTTATGGCTGGGGACACCTTCAGTGGTGACGTTTCTAGCCTCTTCGTATTCGGTCAGGGTCGAAAACACCCTGCTGATTTTTGCGCTGTCAGTTATTGCCTTGCTCGTGGGCATTGGACCTCGCCTGAGCCGGAAGAACGCCGGTTAGTACGTAGTTACTGCCTTCCCCCACGCATAGTGGGCCTCCACATCGCTTGAGAGCCGATAGTGCCGCCGCAGCCGGGCGGCACCGGCGACATCATCTTTCGTTACCTCTCCGGGTCGCGTGAATGCCAGCAACGGGCAAGCGGACCCCAGTGCAGAGGCATGAGGCTAGCTAAGAGCCATCTATTTCCTATCCTTAGGGGGGTTCGGTCGTATAGGGCTTTCTAGTTCGGTTACCCAGCGCGGCGATGGGAGCGGGTTACATGTCAATCGAGAGCGATTCTTCGGCCGGGAACAAGGCCGATGGTCAAACATTATCATCGGATCGCGAGGCGGGTGTGCTGCCGTTGGTTTTGCGCATCCGCGAGCGCATCGATGAGGTGTTTGCGCGATACGTCGGACCTATCTCCTCGGACCTGAGCGTGGATGAGTTCGAACGTTGGCGTGCGCAGGGCCAGGTGCGCCCGCGCGGGTTGAGCCAGTATATCGGGCGGCTGGCGCGATACATTCCGCAGGTGACGCAACGTCAGGCCTTCATCGCCGATGCGGCCAAATGCATTCGGGTCACGATACAAGAATCGGGAGCAGGCGGCGTTCGCGTCGCCGACTGACACCATCGCTCGGAGCGTCACGGAATTCGATGCTTAGGAACTCATCTCTAGTCCTCAAGTTTTCCGCGCTGTTTCTTCTCGTGCTCGCGCTTATCGGGGGCGCGTACTATCTGCTGCTGCGTCAGGTCTACTACACGGAGCTCGAGCGGCAAGCGCGGAACACGGCCGACAACGTCGATGCATTCGGCAAGTGGGTGTCGCAGTACGGCCGCGTGTGGGTTAGGGATAAAGCCGAAACGAGATTTCTGAGTCAAGTTTCCTTCGGCGGCGCGAATCCGCAGGCGGACCCGGTCAGCTTCTATTCGAAGAATCCGGCGCTCGCGCAGCGCGAATTTTCCGAGGTCGTGGCAAGATCGGATTCCGAGGTGCGGTTTCGCATCACCTCGGACAACTGGATGAATCCGGCGAACAAACCAGACGGTTTCGAGGCCGAAGCGATCGCGCTAATCAAGAACCGAAAACTCGACGAGTACGCCGAGGTTCGCGACGGCTACTATCGTTACGCCCGCAAGATGATTCACACCGAATCCTGTATCGCCTGTCATGGCGATCCCGCCGCCGCCCCGCGCGACGTCGTCGAGCGCTATGGAACCGACCGAGGTTATGGATTCAAGGCCGGCGACGTGGCGGGTGTCATCAGCGTGACATTGCCGACTAAACCTCTGCTGGCGGCCGCATTCGGTGTGCTCGGCCCGCTGGAAATTGGACTCGTGGTCGTGGCGTTCATCATTTTGTATCTCTTCATGCATTTTGTCGTTGTTAGGCCGGTCAAGAAGCTGACACAAGACGCCGAGCAAATTTCCGTCGGCAAACCGGTCGAACTTGACGCGAATCGCTTCTATCAAAATACCCGCAACGAGCTCGGCCAATTGACGCTGGCGATCGCACGGTTGCACGCCAGCATGAATCTCGCGATTCAGCGGATGAAGCAGAACCGCTGAGACCCGAGCGCCACGATCGCATTCGCGCGTCGGGCAGCGCGCGATTCGTCTGGAATTCCGCCGACTGAGACGGTAAATTACCGGCCCCGATTTCGATTCGTGGCGGAATGTCGCGCAAACTTTACATCAAGACTTTCGGCTGCCAGATGAACGAGTACGACTCGAGGCGCGTCGCCGATCTGCTCGCCGCTTCACATGGGTTCGTGCGTACCGAGGATCCGGCGGCGGCGGACCTGCTCTTGCTCAATACGTGTTCGATTCGCGAGAAGGCACAAGAGAAAGTCTTCAGCGAGCTCGGTCGCTGGCGCCCGCTCAAGGCGATGCGCCCCGGTGTGGTGATCGGTGTCGGTGGGTGCGTGGCCAGCCAGGAAGGGCGGGCGATCCTCGAGCGCGCGCGCTTCGTCGATCTCGTCTATGGTCCGCAGACGCTCCATCGCGTACCGGAGATGCTCGACCGTGTTCTCGCGAGCCAGCGACCCGAGGTCGATGTCTCGTTTCCCGAGATCGAAAAGTTCGATCGCTTGCCGGAGCCCTCGGTCGCGGGTCCGTGCGCATTTGTTTCGATCATGGAAGGTTGCAGTAAGTACTGCACTTTCTGCGTCGTACCCTACACCCGCGGGGAAGAATTTTCCCGGCCGTTCGACGACGTCCTCGCCGAGGTCACGGCGCTCGCCGGGCGCGGTGTACGCGAAGTAACTCTGCTCGGTCAGAACGTCAACGCCTACCGCGGCGCGATGCACGATGGTCGAGTCGCGGATCTCGCCCTTCTGATTCGCTATCTCGCCGAGGTCGACGGTATCGGCCGCATTCGTTTCACGACGTCGCATCCGCTCGAGCTCAGCGATCGGCTGATTGCGACGTTCGCCGAGGTCGCGACGCTCGCTCCGCATCTGCACTTGCCGGTGCAAAGCGGTTCCGATCGCATACTTAATAAGATGAAGCGTGGGCACACGGCGCTCGAATACATAGAGAAGGTCCGGCGTTTGCGCTCGGCGCGGCCGGATATTTCGCTCACCAGCGATTTCATCGTGGGATTTCCGGGCGAAACGGATGCCGACTTTGAAGAAACGATGGCGTTGGTGGATACGGTCGGTTTCGACGGTGCTTTCAGTTTCATATACAGCGCACGACCGGGGACGCCTGCCGCGGAGTTACCCGATCCGATCGCGCGCGAAACGAAGGAACGCAGGCTCGCTCGATTGCAGCATCGGATCGCCCAACTGTCCTCGCAAGCGCTTAGACGCATCGTCGGAACGCAGCAACAGGTGCTCGTGGAAGGTCCGGCGAAGCGCGGAGACGGCGAGCTGTTCGGGCGCACGGGGAGTAACCACACCGTGAACTTCGCGGCGACGAATCACGTCGTTGTCGGGTGTTTTTTGACCGTTGAGATTACGGACGCGTTGGCGAATTCCCTGCGCGGACAAATCGATCGAACGCATCAGCGACCCAACTCTGCTGCACATGGATGTGCGAATGTCGCGAGCGCAGGATGCGCAGGAGCGACCCCCTCTCCAAATCATTCAGGCCCGCATCAGCGGACTTGCTCCCCCTCTCCCTCCGGGAGAGGGATGGGGTGAGGGAGAGCGCGTCGAACCCTCGTGGCCCTCGCCCCCTCTCCCCTTACCCTCTCCCGCGAGGGGGAGGGGAGAGGGGGAGTTGGTGAGAATCTCTATTTCGATCGGGAGCGGGATGGGGTGAGGGGCAGCCTTTGTTTATCACCGGGTTATCGACGTGGCGCCCCCCTCACCCTTTGCCCTCAGGATCGCTCCCGACGTCCTGTCTCCCGCGATCTTAGTGCATCCTGCACGTCACCGGAGGGAGAGGGGAAGTAGGTGAAAAATCTTCACTACTATCGGTTGCGGCTTGATTCGGTTTCCCAGTTACGGTCTACTTTTCCCCCGAGTCCCTTCACTGCTACCGAGTTGAGCGCCAAGCCCAAGCGCGTCGAATTCAGTCTGTCCCCCGCCGATAACCGCCGGTTGGCCAATCTATGCGGCCGACACGACGAGCACCTGCGCCAGATCGAGGAGAGCCTCGGCGTCCAAATCGCGAATCGCGGCAACGCGTTTCGCGTGAGCGGCCCGTCGGAGCAAAGCCGCGACGCGACGCGTTTGATCAAGGCGCTCTACGATGCCACCGATGATGGTGAGCCGCTGACTTCGGCCGGCGTACATATGGCACTGCGGCAAAGCGGTGCGTCAGAGGTCGACGAAGGTCAGTCGGAATCCACGCTGCGGACGCCGAAGCGCGCGGTGCGGCCGCGCGGCCCGCGCCAACAGCAGTACGTCGAAAACATTCTGACTCACGACATCACCTTCGGCGTCGGACCCGCGGGCACGGGGAAAACGTATCTCGCCGTTGCCTGTGCCGTCGAGGCCCTCGAATCAAACCGGGTGCAACGCATCGTGCTGGTTCGTCCGGTCGTCGAGGCGGGCGAACGCCTCGGTTTTCTGCCGGGCGCGCTGGAACAGAAGGTGGACCCGTATCTGCGCCCGCTGTACGACGCGCTGCATGAGATGCTCGGCTTCGAGAAAGTGCAACGGCTCCTCGAACGCAACATTATCGAGATCGCGCCGCTCGCGTACATGCGCGGCAGGACGCTGAACGAATCGTTCATCATTCTCGACGAGGCGCAGAACACAACGGCGGATCAGATGAAGATGTTTCTGACGCGGATCGGCCTCGGCACTACCGCCGTCATCACCGGGGATATCACGCAGATCGATCTACGCCGCGCCCAGGTGTCGGGACTGAAGCAGGCGATCGAAATATTGGGCGACGTGCAAGGCCTCTCGTTCACGCACTTCACGCCACAGGACGTCGTGCGTCACGCGCTGGTGCAAAAAATCGTGGAGGCGTACGAAGCGCACGGGCGCGCGGGCGAGATCGAGCGCGCCGCGCGGCGATGAAGCTCGATGTCCGTGTGGATTACGCGACGCGCCGCGCCGCGCCCGGGCGCACCGCGATCGCTCGGTGGGCGAGCGCCGCGGCGAGCGGTTTGCGCCGCGCCCATGCGGCGGTCGGCGTGCGGATCGTCGCCGAAGCGGAGAGCGCCGGCTTGAACCAGCGTTACCGCGGTCGCCGTGGACCTACTAACGTGCTCGCTTTTCCTTTCGACGCGCCGCGCGTCGCCCGCAGCCGTACGCTCGGCGATCTGGTGATTTGCGCCGCGATCGTCAATCGGGAAGCGCGGCGGCAGGGCAAGCCCGCGGCGTCGCATTGGGCGCACATAGTGGTGCACGGTATAATGCACCTACGCGGTTATGATCACGCCACGCGGCGCGAAGCCGCGGCGATGGAACGCAAAGAGGCCGCCGTACTGCGGCGTTTGGGATATGCCGATCCTTACCTTTAATGGAATGATTCCGCCGCTCCCCCTATGAATCGATCCGACGACAATCGGACCTCTCTCGACGACAACGCGCCACAGCGTTCGCTGCTCGATCGTCTGAGCCAGGCGTTGCTCGGGGAGCCGGGAAGCCGCGAGGAGCTGATCCAGATACTGCGCGACGCAGGCCACCGCGAGGTCATCGATTCCGACTCGCTCGACATGATCGAGGGCGTATTCCAGGTGTCGGAGATGAAAGTACACGACATCATGGTGCCGCGCGCGCAGATGCAAGTCGTCGACAAGAATAGCGCGCCCGAAAGCTATTTGCCGATCATCATCGAGTCGGGCCACTCGCGGTTTCCGATGGTCGATGCCGACAAGGATAAAGTCATCGGCATCTTGCTGGCGAAAGATCTGTTACGTTACTTCCAGCTCGACAAGCGCAAGCGCGCCCGGTTTCGCCTGACCGACATGTTGCGCCCGGCGGTGTTCGTGCCGGAGAGCAAGCGTTTGAACGTGCTGCTGCGCGAGTTCAAGGCGAATCGCAACCACATGGCGATCGTCGTCGATGAGTACGGCGGCGTCGCCGGGCTCGTCACCATCGAAGACGTGCTCGAGCAGATCGTCGGCGAGATTGCCGATGAATACGACATCGACGAAGACACCATGATCATGCCGCGTGACAACGGCGAGCACGTCGTGAAGGCGCTCACGCCGATCGCCGACTTCAACGCGCACTTCGGCACGC